>PKWC01000034.1 GCA_003131925.1 Alphaproteobacteria bacterium
GCCGCTTCAGGCGGTTGTTGCGATTGATGACCCGGCGATACAGATCGTTAAGGTCCGAGGTCGCGAACCGGCCGCCATCGAGCGGCACAAGCGGGCGCAACTCGGGCGGGATAACGGGGACGACCGTCAGGATCATCCATTCCGGGCGATTGCCGGAATCGATGAAAGCTTCGACGACCTTGAGTCGTTTGACGAGCTTCTTCGGCTTTTCGCCCCCGTTGCACCCCGCGATTTCGGTGCGCAGGTTGTCGCGTAGCCGTTCAAGATCGATCGCCTGCAGCAGGTTCCGGATAGCCTCGGCGCCGATCATGGCGGTGAAGCTGTCGCCGCCATACTCGTCCTGCGAACGATAATACTCGTCCTCAGAAAGGAGCTGCCGCTCCTTGAGCGGCGTCAGACCAGGCTCGATGACGACATAATTCTCGAAATAAAGTACGCGCTCGAGATCCTTGAGCGTCATGTCGAGCATGAGACCGATGCGCGAGGGCAGAGACTTCAGGAACCAGATGTGGGCGACGGGCGAGGCCAGATCGATGTGGCCCATGCGGTCGCGGCGCACTTTCTGAACTGTGACTTCGACGCCGCATTTCTCGCAGACGATGCCCTTGTACTTCATCCGCTTGTACTTGCCGCAGAGGCACTCNNGCTTGAAGGTGCGGTAGTTGATCGTTTCGGGTTTCTTGATCTCACCGTGCGACCACCGCAGAATCTGGTCGGGACTCGCCAGCGAGATGCGGATCCGGTCGAAGGTTGGAACCTCCTTGCCGGCCTGGAAGACGTTTAGCAATTCCTGATTCATACCCGTCTCCTGAAGAGCGGTTAGCGATTTAGGGTCAGCCGTTCACCAGCTCGACGTTAAGTCCGAGCGAGCGCATTTCCTTGACGAGCACATTGAAGCTCTCCGGAATGCCGGCTTCGAAAGTGTCCTCGCCGCGAACGATGGCCTCGTAGACCTTCGTGCGTCCGGCCACGTCGTCGGACTTCACGGTGAGAATTTCCTGCAGTGTGTAGGCGGCGCCATAGGCTTCGAGCGCCCAAACTTCCATCTCCCCGAAGCGCTGGCCGCCGAATTGCGCTTTGCCACCCAACGGTTGCTGGGTGACGAGGCTGTAGGGGCCGATCGAGCGNNCATGTAGATGTAGCCGACCGTGACCGGACGGCGGAACCCTTCGCCGGTGCGACCGTCATAGAGGGTGACCTGGCCTGATTCGCTGAGACCGGCCTGACGCAGCATCTCGACGATGTCCTTCTCCTTGGCACCGTCGAACACGGGGGTCGCAACCGGCAAGCCATCGCGCAGATTCTCGCCCAGCTCGATGAGACCTTGGTCGTCAAGCTCCGCGAGCCTCTCGTCATGACCGCCGTACATATGCTTCAGCGCGCGACGCAGCGGCTCGACCTTGCCGTCACGTCTCAGCTTGTCGACGACTTCGCCGATCTGGCGGCCGAGGCCAGCACACGCCCAGCCCAGATGCGTTTCGAGAATTTGGCCGACATTCATGCGGCTGGGGACGCCCAGCGGATTGAGAACGACATCGACAGAAGTCCCGTCGTCGAGATGAGGCATGTCTTCGATGGGCAGGATGCGGCTGATGACGCCCTTGTTGCCGTGGCGGCCAGCCATTTTGTCGCCCGGTTGAAGTTTGCGCTTCACCGCGACGAACACTTTCACCATCTTCATGACGCCAGGCGCAAGCTCGTCACCGCGGCGGAGCTTGTCGATCTTATCGGCAAAGCGCTTGTCGAGTCGCTGCTTCGACTCATCGTACTGCTTGCGCAACGCCTCTATCTCAGCCATCGCCTTCTCGTTGCGCAACCCGATCTGCCACCATTGATGGCGAGGGATCGCATCGAGCACGCCCTGCGTGATCTTGGTGTCGGCGGCGAACCCCTTCGGTCCCGATGCCGCCGTCCTGTGCAGCAAAATCTCGGAGAGCCGCGAGAAGATGTTGCGCTCGAGAATCGCAAGCTCGTCGTCGCGGTCCTCCGCGAGGCGCTCCTCTTCCGCTTTCTCGATGGCCAGCGCGCGCTGGTCCTTGTCGACTCCGTGCCGGTTGAATACCCGCACTTCCACGATCGTGCCGGTGACTCCCGGCGGCACTCGTAGCGACGTGTCGCGAACATCCGCGGCCTTCTCGCCGAAGATCGCCCGCAGGAGCTTCTCTTCCGGCGTCATGGGCGTCTCGCCCTTGGGTGTAACCTTGCCGACCAGAATGTCGCCCGGATTCACGTCCGCGCCGATATACACGATGCCGGCTTCGTCGAGATTCTTGAGGCTCTCCTCTCCGACATTGGGAATGTCGCGGGNNTCGCGCACGATGCGCTCGGAGATGAGGATCGAATCCTCGAAATTGTAGCCATTCCACGGCATGAACGCGACAAGCGCGTTTTTACCGAGCGCGAGCTCGCCAAGCTGGGTCGAGGGACCGTCGGCAATGATATCGCCCTTCTGGACAGCGTCGCCCTCTTTCACCAGCGGCCGCTGGTTAATGCAGGTGGACTGATTCGAGCGCTGGAACTTCTTGAGCCGATAGATGTCGATGCCGGGCTGGGTAGGATCGGTTTCCTGCGTGGCACGCACGACGATACGCGTGGCATCGACTTGATCGACGACACCCGAACGGCGCGCCGCGATGGCCGAACCGGAATCGCGTGCGACCACATCCTCGAGCCCCGTGCCGACAAGCGGCGCCTCCGGACGCAGGAGCGGCACTGCCTGCCGCTGCATGTTGGAACCCATGAGGGCGCGGTTCGCGTCGTCGTTCTCCAGGAACGGCACAAGCGCCGCCGCGACAGAAACGAGTTGCTTGGGTGAAACGTCGATGAACTCCACCTGGTCTGGCGTCGTCATCACGAAGTTTCCGCCTTTGCGGCAGGACACCAGTTCGTCCGTCATGCGCCCGCGGTTGTCGATCGTTGCGTTGGCCTGGGCGATCGTGAACTTCGCCTCCTCCATCGCCGAGAGATAGACCACCTCATCCAGGACGTGCTTGTTCGTGACCCTTCGGTAGGGGCTTTCGATGAATCCGTATTTGTTCACACGCGCATAGGTTGCGAGCGAATTGATCAAACCGATATTGGGACCCTCGGGCGTTTCGATGGGGCAGATGCGTCCATAGTGCGTCGGATGGACGTCGCGCACCTCGAATCCCGCGCGCTCACGCGTTAGCCCGCCTGGGCCAAGCGCGGACATGCGCCGCTTGTGGGTAACCTCCGAGAGCGGATTCGTCTGGTCCATAAACTGGGAGAGCTGGGACGAACCGAAGAACTCGCGCACCGCCGCCGCCACGGGCTTCGCATTGATCAGATCGTGGGGCATCACGGTGTCGATATCGACTGCGCTCATACGCTCCTTGATGGCGCGTTCCATGCGCAGCAGTCCGACCCTGAACTGATTCTCCATCAATTCGCCGACCGAGCGGACGCGCCGGTTGCCGAGATTGTCGATGTCGTCGATCTCGCCGCGGCCGTCGCGCAGATCCGCGAGCGCCTTGACGATCGCGAGAATGTCCTCCTTGCGCAGAATCCTGGTCGTATCGGGAGCGTCGAGATTCAAGCGCATGTTCATCTTCACGCGGCCGACCGACGAAAGATCATAGCGCTCCGAATCGAAGAACAGCTGGCCGAACAGAGTCTCGGCCGTATCGAGCGTGGGCGGCTCACCCGGTCGCATCACCCGATAGATTTCGATCAGCGCCTGCTCGCGGCTGTGGCTCTTGTCCACCGCCATCGTGTTGCGCACATAGGCGCCGATTGTGATGCCGTCGACATTGATGACGTCGACCTCGCTGAAGCCCGCCTCTTCGAGCTGCGCGAGGCTCGCCGTCGTCAACTCGTCGCCCGCCTCCACATAAATCTCGCCGGTTTCAACATTGACCATGTCGAGAGCGGAATAGCGGCCGACCAACTCGTCCTCGGAAAGCAGAATTGTCTTGACGCCTTCCTCGTGCCATATGCGCAAGAGGCGCTGCGTAATCTTTTGGCCCGCCTCAACGACAACTTCCCCGGTCTTCGCGTTCTTCCAGTCGGAATTCGCCTTGGCATTGCGCATCCAGGCGGGATCGACCGCAGTCGCCCAGCTGCCGTTCTTCGTGCGCCGGTAGGCAATCTTCGTGTAGAAGTAGTTGAGGATCGATTCCTGGTCGAGACCGAGCGCGTAGAGCAGCGTTGTCGCCGGCAGCTTGCGCCGGCGGTCGATGCGCACATGGATGATGTCCTTCGCGTCGAACTCGAAATCCAGCCATGAGCCGCGATAGGGAATGA
>PKWC01000250.1 GCA_003131925.1 Alphaproteobacteria bacterium
TGCGATGTCCCCGGTCCGTACACTGGGGAGAGGGGGTAGTCGATGCAGGAGAGGTTCAGCGCTTCGATCGGCCGTGTATTCGCGGCGATGGTGCCGTTCGGCTTCGCTCTGCTGGGCGTGATGATTGCGAATTTTCCGGTGTCGTTCACCGGCGGATTTCTGCCCACACCGCTCTTTGCGCTCATGCCGGTCTATTTCTGGGGCCTGCTCCGGCCGGATTTGATGCCGCCCTGGGTCGCCTTTGCCATCGGCCTCACGGAAGATCTGCTTTCGGGTGGGCCGCCAGGCATCTGGGCGGCGTCTTTTGTCGCCTCTTATGCCTTCGTCGACCGGCAGCGGGATTCGCTTGCCGGCCTGGCGGGTCTCGGCGCCATTCTCGGCTTCGCTGTCGCGCTGCTTGTGGCCCTTGGCGCGGCCTACGCGATCGTCGCACTTTATTATCTGCGAATTCCGCCTCCCGCGCCGGTGATGGCTGATCTCGCCGTCAATGTTCTCTGGTACATTCCGGCGCTCATGCTGATGAATTTCGCCCAGCACCATTTGATCGGCGCGATCCGGAGTAGTCTCTGATGCCTCTCTTCGACGGCAAGGACAAGAGCCGTTACGCGACGTTCACCCGCCGCACGCTGATGACGGGCGGCGCGGTCGGTGCCGTGTTGGGAGCGCTCGGCGTCAGGCTCTACCAGCTCCAGATTCTGGAAGGCGAACAGTTCCGCGCCAGGGCCGAGCAGAACAGCGTCAGCGCGCGCCTGGTGGCGCCGCTTCGCGGTCGTATTTTCGACCGTTTCGGCGTCGAACTGGCCAACAACCGCCGCAACTATCGCGTCCTGATCATTCCCGAACAGGCGCTGGAAGGAGTCGAGGCGGCGCTGGACACGGTTGGCCGCATCATCCTTCTCACTGACCGCGACCGCGCGCGAATCCTGCGCGACGTGGCGCAAAACAAGAAATTCGTTCCTTCGACGGTCGCCGAAAATCTGACCTGGGAGGAATTTGCACGCGTCAACATGCACCTTCCTTATCTTTCCGGCATCCAGCCCGATGCCGGCGAGACGCGCGACTATCCGTTCGGCGACGAGCTTTCGCATGTGCTGGGTTACGTTGCCGCCGTCTCGCCGAAAGACGAAGAACGCGACAACGACCCGGTTCTCGAGCTTCCGGGCTTCCGCATCGGCAAGCGCGGTATCGAGAAGGCCTATGACGCGAAGGTGCGCGGCAGCGCGGGCGTAAGCCGCGTCGAGGTGAACGCCTATGGCCGGGTGATCCGCGAATTGAGCCGCGATCCTGGATCGCCGGGCGCCGATGTCTGGCTCACGATCGACCGCGAACTGCAGAAATTCGTGGTGCAGCGTGTCGGCGCGGAAAGCGTCGCCTGCGCAGTGATGGACGTCCAGAACGGCGATGTGCTCGCGCTCGCCTCGACGCCGGGTTACGATCCCAACCTCTTCAATGTCGGCATCAACGCTACGCAATGGCGCGGTCTACTCACCGACGACCATCAGCCGCTGATCGACAAGTCGCTTGCCGGCCTTTACCCGCCGGGCTCGACGTTCAAGCCGGCCGTCGCACTTTCGGCACTCGACGCGGGCGCCATCACACCGGATTTCGCCGTCAATTGCTCGGGCTCGCTGGCGCTCGGCAATTACGTGTTCCATTGCTGGAAGAAGCGCGGGCACGGCCACGTCGACCTCCATCGCGGCATCGCCCAGTCCTGCGACGTCTACTTCTATAATGTGGCGCGGCGCCTCGGGATCGACGGCATCGAAGCGGGTGCGCACAAGCTCGGACTGGGGCACTTTACGAACATCGAGATTCCAGGCGAGCGCGCGGGCGTGATTCCGGGACGGGCCTGGAAAGAGGCGACGTATGGCGCTCCCTGGCTTGAAGGCGAGACGCTGAACGCCGGCATCGGCCAAGGCTATGTGCTGGTGACGCCCTTGCAGCTCTGCACGATGGCGGCGCGCGTCGCGAGCGGCAACGAGGTGAACCCGCGCATCGTCCGCGTGGTGGGCAAGGAAGTCGAGCCGCGGCCCGCGCTGAAGCGTCTTGCGTTTGCCGACGATGCGCTTGCGGCGGTGCGCTCGGGCATGAATGCCGTCACCAACGATCCCAGCGGCACGGCCTTCCGGTTCCGCATTCCCAATCCGGGCCTCGAGATGGCGGGGAAGACCGGGACGGCGCAGGTCCGCAAGATCAGCAGCGCGGAACATCTGAAGGGCGTGACGAAGAACGAGAACCTGCCCTGGAAACTGCGCGATCACGCACTCTTCATTTCCTATGCTCCGGTTTCGGTGCCGCGCTACGCCTGTTCCATCGTGCTGGAGCACGGCGCCATCGGCCATCCCCATGTCGAGATGGTGCGCGACATCCTCATCTTTGCCCAGCAGCGCGACCCACTGAAACTCACGCCCGCCTATCCCGTCAATGCGGCGTCGCTTGGCGGCGCGTCCCCAACACGTGCTGCATGACGCACTCCTACGCACCCTCGCGCCGGCCTCCGTCCTGGTTCGAGAAATTTCTCCGCGTGAATTGGGGGCTCGTTCTTCTCATCGCAGTCATCGCTTCGATCGGCTGCGCGATGCAATATTCGATGGCGGGCGGCCACTTCTATCCCTGGGCGGCGCCGCAGATGGAACGCTTCTGCATCGGGCTGCTGATCCTGATGGCCGTTTCGCTCGTCGATATCCGCGTCTGGATGACGCTCGCCTATCCCGCGTATGCGATCTCGTTCCTGCTGCTGATTGCGGTGGAGATGGTGGGGCATGTCGGGCTCGGCGCGCAGCGCTGGATCGAGATTGGCCCCATCCAGATACAGCCTTCGGAGCTGATGAAGATTTCGCTGGTGCTGGCGCTCGCGCGCTACCTGCACGGATTGGGCGTTGAAGATATCTCCAAGCCGCACCGGCTTCTCGTTGCGCTCGTCATGATCGTCGCCCCCGCCGCGCTCGTGCTCAAGGAACCCAATCTCGGCACGGCGACAATCCTTCTCGCCGACGGCGTTTCGCTGCTTTTTCTCGCCGGGCTTTCGTGGTGGTGGATACTCCCTTCCTTCGCGGGGCTCGTCGCCACGGTGCCCGTCGCCTGGCATTTCCTGCACGATTATCAGAAGCGCCGCGTGCTGACCTTCCTCAATCCGCAATCGGACGCGCTGGGCGCGGGCTGGAACATCGGCCAGGCGGAGATCGCCATCGGATCGGGGGGGATGGATGGCAAGGGCTTCGTGCAGGGTACGCAGAGCCGGCTCAATTTTCTGCCGGAGAAGAACACCGATTTCGCCTTCTCGGCGCTCGGCGAGGAGTTTGGCTTCATGGGCTCCGTCGCGCTGCTCGTCCTGTTCGCCATCGTGATGTTCCTCGGCATGCGCATCGCCATGGCCTCGCGCAGCCAGTTCGGCCGCCTCGTCGCCATCGGCGTCACGCTGAACTTCTTTTTCTACATCATGATCAACGCCGCAATGGTGATGGGCCTCATTCCCGTGGTCGGCATTCCCATGCCGCTCATCTCCTATGGCGGCACCGCAATGCTGACCGTGATGTTCGGCTTCGGCCTGCTCATGAGCGTGCACGTCCACCGCCAGGTTGAGATCCCGCGCAAGCCCGGCGCGATTTTGTGAGCGCGATTTCGGAACTGGGTTGATCTCAATAAATAGTGTCATGGCCCGCCACCCCGATCCGCGCGAGAGCGCGGTCGGAGTGTAAACTCCGAGCGGGCCACCCAGACACGACTGGTTTGGTGCTGGGAAGCTCGCAAGAACGCGCGTACAATTGGCCTGTCCAGATTTCTTCTGGGTGGCCCGCTTGCGCGGGCCATGACAAGTTTTTTTGAATACGGAACACGAGGACGCGAGGAACTGGAAATGAGGAAACCCAATGCGCTACCGGGATTGATCTTCGTTGTCATTCTCGGCATCGGCCTGACCGTTGCCTGGTCGGCCTTCGCATTTCAAGATTACGGCGCAAGCTTTTCCATCGCCGTCGTGTCCGCCATCGTCGCCTTCGTTGTCTCCTACGCGATCAAGATCGCCAACCAATGGGAACGCGTGGTGGTGCTGCGGTTGGGCCGCTTCCGCTCTCTCGAAGGCCCGGGTTTGTTTTTCATCATTCCGATCATCGAGACCGTCGCCTACTGGATCGACATCCGCGTGATCACGAGCACATTCAAAGCGGAGAAGACGCTGACCAAGGACACGGTACCGGTGGATGTCGACGCCGTGCTGTTCTGGAAGGTTGTCGATCCCAAGAAGGCGGCTCTCGACGTCGCCGACTATGTCAGCGCCATCAACTGGGCCGCGCAAACCGCGCTTCGCGATGTCATCGGCAAGACCATGCTTTCCGACATGCTCGAAGGCCGGGAAAAGATCAGCGAGGAGCTGCAGAGGATCATTGACGTGCGCACCGAACCCTGGGGCATCAATGTCATTTCGGTCGAGGTCAAGGACGTCCTGATCCCCTCGGCCCTGGAGGACGCGATGTCGATGCAGGCGCAGGCNNAAATTCGGCGAGGCGGCCAAGACCTACGCCGACAATCCGACCGCCTTTCATTTGCGGGCGATGAACATGCTCTACGAGGGACTGAAGAAGAACAACGCCACGATCGTCATCGTGCCGAGCACGGCGGTTGAAACCATGCAGCTGGGCGGTCTCGCCGGCGTCACGGCGCTGACGACGAACCTGACCAAGGAACGCGCGGCGGCCGCTTCGCCCGGTACCCGACCCGATACCGCCAGCGGGTAATGGTCCTAGTGGTTCATATCTGACAATTGATTCCAAAAAAAATTGTCATGGCCCGCGCAAGCGCATCGGCGCCAAGATGATCTCTCTTCCGCCAAAAATAGCGTGTCATTCCCGCGATGATCCCCGCGTACGCGGGGAGAACCCAGACGTAAAGCATTGCGCCGGAGACTCGCAAATTTATACGGCGATGTCCGAGGCTCCTTTCGCAGCGCTGTACTGACTGGGTCCCCGCTTTCGCGGGGATGACACGCTTTGGGTGCTTTTTTCGGTTCCGCTTTCCCCGGGAGGCCGTGCCCAACTGTCTCCTACGCGCGCTTCTCCGGCGCGAGAAAACGCCCGAAGGCGATGCGCGCGCCCAAAAGAACCGCCGCCGCAACTCCCATCAGCCCCGCATGCAGAAGCCAGAACGACACCGCGGACATCTTGTCCAGCAATCCGCCCAGATAGCCGGTGAGGGTGTTGCCGAGAAACAGATGCAGGTAATAGACCGCGATCATCATGCCGCCGAGGCCCTTGGGCGCGGCGCGCGAATAGAGCGCCAGTCCGACCGGCAGCACGTTCGAAAAGCCGAGATCGTTGACCATATGAAACGCGATCGCCCAGGCGAGCGACACGGGATGTCCCGTCCGGGCTACCTCGGCCGAGGCTGCCGCCAGCACCAGCGGCGCGCAGGCGCTGATCGCGGTTCCGATGGTCATCTTGGTAATTTCGGAGGGCTCGGTCCAACGGTGCCCGTACCACCGCCAGAACGCGATCACGCCCACCATCAGGACCGTGCTGACGATCGCGTCGACCGAGAGCATCCAGGTGATCGGCATGGTCTGGCCGAAGAACACGAGCTGGTAGTTCTTCTCCGCCCAGATGAGATAGGCGTTGAAGATTTCCTGGTTGCTGACGAGCGCGGTCGCGAGCACGGGAAGGAGCGCGACGAGAATGGCCACGGTACGCCAGTCGCGCTTCGTCAATGGCGGCCGATCGACATGATCGCCTTTCCTGCGCAGCGGCTCGGGCGGAAAGGTGGCGCGGCCGACAAGATAGATGATCAGCCCGAGCACCATGCCCGCGCCCGATGCCATGAATCCCAGATGCCAGCCATATTTCTCGCCCAGCGTTCCGCAGATGAGCGGCGAGATGATCACGGCGAGCTGGATGCCGAGAAAGTAGATCTGGAACCCGCTCGCCCGCCTCGGGTCGTCGATCGCGTAAAGGTCGCCCACCTGGCTCGCGATATTGGCCTTGAAGAACCCAACGCCGAGGAGCAGCGAAAGCAGCGCCGGCAGGAACGTCGCGTCCGCGGCCATCAGGAAGCCGCCGATCACCATGAGGATGGCGCCGATCGTCACCGCGTTGGTGCGGCCGATGACGCGATCGGCAAGAAACCCGCCTGCCAGCGGGGTCACGTAAACGAGCCCCGCATAGAGGCCATTGATGTTGGAGGCGAGCGCCTGCAGCGAGAGCGGGCCGTACAGGCTTTCGAGCACGCGCCGGAAGGTTGGAAATCCCCATACATGCTCAATATGCCCGGGATGCAAAAGGCTGTGCGTGAGGTAAAGCACGAGCAGCGACTGCATTCCGTAATAGGAAAAGCGCTCCCAGAGCTCCGAACCCGAAAGCCACGCGAGTCCTATCGGATGACCGATAAACGCGGTGTCGCGTCTCGTCTTTGCGTCTGCGGCGACGGATGTGCCTGCGGTTGCGCTGCTCACGGTTTCACCAGCCCTTGAACGCCCCAAGCAATTTCGCGGAGTTGCGGATCATGTGCAAGCCACGGGGCTGTGAGCGCTACAAGCCAAAGCCCATCCGATTGGGGCGCAATCCGCGCGCGTGGACAGGGCAGGGGCGCTCTGTTATAGGCGCGCACCTTCCGGCACACTGTTCCGGACGGGCCCATAGCTCAGGCGGTAGAGCAGCTGACTCTTAATCAGCGGGTCGCAGGTTCGAGTCCTGCTGGGCCCACCAGCTTTCGCTCGCGAAGCGAGTGAAGGCTGCCGCGCCGGGGCCCGAAGGGCGAAGGCGGGCTATGTTGCCGCGAGCTACGGCTCGGCAAGCCGAGTAATACTTTCATGACCGATGTGTACATGCTCTGAAGCCTCGAACACACCGGACGGCACTATGTGGGTGTCACGGCCGATCTGCGCTCGCAATCGAAGAAGCACAATTCGGGCGAGGTCCCGCACCCTTCGCAATCTGCTATAGTGACTCCTTAAGCCGGAGCGAGACGTGATGTATCAGACGGTACCGTGGTTCCTTCGAGAGCTTCCACTATTTCTCATCACTGCCGTTGCTACGCATTTGGTCATGTCATTTGCGCAGACGCTGATGCATTGCAAGCTCGCCCACCGCCCAATGGGCGGTCTGCTTTTTCGCAACCACATCAAATTCCATCACACCTACTATTCCAAAGATCACCTTGTTTCACGGACGTACGTCGGCGACGAGGGTAACAATACGCCCTTCTTCTTCATTCCAGTGTTCCTGGTGGGGGCGTGCACATACTTCGTTTTGCCGATCGATCTCTTTGCGGTTCAGGCAATCGCATGCGCGGCGTCCTTTTACGCTCACGTCTTCTTCGACAAGGAGTACCACGTAGAAGGCTCGCGGCTTCAGCGTTTTGCATGGTTTAGACGAAAGCAGGAACTGCACTTCGCCCACCACCGTCACGCGGACAGCAATTTCGCCGTGATCGACTTCTTCTGGGATCGGATGCTCGGTACCTATCGAGGACCGGATGCGATCCCTCCTGTTCCCGTCAAAACCCACTCAAGCTCATTGAGTATGGACCCCCTTGGCCACTGAATCATACTACGCTCTTGGCAAATCCGGATTATGAAGCTGTCGGCTGATCTGCTTCTTTGACGCGTACTAAGGGGCGGTGACCTTGTTCATCTGCAATGTAACCGCAGTCTGTGCGAACAGCCTGCCGTTGATCGATGCGCCCGTTTTCATTGCGATCAGCGTCTTGGACAGGATAATTCCCTCAAAGTGCGAGGTTGTTCCAAGGACCACCTTACCGGCGACCTGCCAGAATACATTCTGGGCCTGTGCGTGTCCGCGCAGCACGACGGCCTTGCCGCTGCTTACAATGAGATTTTTTGATATCTGAAATATCCACACAGCATGTGAGCCCCCCTTGAGAGTGACATCTGTCGGTACGGTTACATTCGTACTCCAGCTGTAGACGGCCGGAGCAAGCGTAAGCCCGCCGATATTTCCACCGCCCAGCTCGGTAATTGTAGCAGAGCGTCCCGCGGCGTCCGTGTA
>PKWC01000072.1 GCA_003131925.1 Alphaproteobacteria bacterium
GCGCTTCGCGCGGAGGAGGAACCTTTAACAGTCACGATCTGTGAATGTCGCAGCCAGGGGGAGGTGAAGCGAAGGTGTCGCCATTCGTGGATGCATCGTTGGTCGGCTGATGCATGTCAACGATTTGGGCGAGGGGGGGTTCGGGGTCACAGCGCCAATCCCGACTCCAAAAATCGCGGTGCGCCAATTCAGAAGCGGAGTTGGCGCAAGACTTCGTCGAGTGTGATCTCGTGATGGTTCGCGACGGCCTTGAGAATGTTCCTGATCGTGCCGAGCTTTACCGCGCGATGGTTTGGCACGGTAATATGGTGCTGACCGTGGCGCTCAGTCGTCAGCCGGAGATGCGAGCCTTCCTGCCTGGTACATTTGTATCCAAGGCTGCGCAGCGCACTCGCCAAATCCGCGCCACTCACGTCGCGCGGAATTCTCACGTTGCGAGCACTTCGTCCCGGACGAAATGAAGCCGAATCACCGGCGGCGCATCGCCGGAGTCTGCGAAATGGCACTGAACCGCTTCGCGTACATTCGCGCGGAGCTCCGCAAGCGAATCAGCCTCGGTGAAAACGTCGTGCCCGAGTGCCGCGGCCGTATAGCCGCCGTCGGCTTCGTCTTCGTGCACTTCAAACACGATTTCTGTGGTCATGGCATCACCTCGATCGCGCCTTCCGCGACCGGCGCGGAAGCCGATTCGCTGGTGGGCGCGGCATCCCGAGCTACGCGCCCGAAACTAGGGAACGGCGCTCTACAGCGCGCCGTCCTAGGGGTCAAGCGAGGCGGCCACGTGCGACGCGTGGTGTTCGTTAAACCGGGTTGCGATCATCGTCTTCTGAAAGATCTTGCGGCCGAGATTGCCGGTCAGCTCCTCGATCTCGTTCACCGCGGCGGTGATCTCGCTGTGCCTCGCGTGCGGCCGGCATAGCGGCATCGAGAACGCGGGCTTGTGGATGTGCGGTCATGCGTGAGCCCCTATGGCCCGGCGGCCCGTTCGCGCCGCTCGAAAAATATTATCGGACATACCAAACGTCGTCATGGCGGTCCCCCGGTTAAACCGGGGGATGTCCCGGCCACCCATGAAAACCAAGTCAGTTATTGTCATGGAACTGTCGATCGCACTCTCTCCAGGGCTGCTCAAACAACCGAGGAGCCTGACGCATGCCGCGCCGTGGAACCATGATCAGCACGGTGTTCATGGGTGACCGGGACAACAGCCCGGCCATGACGAGGTTTTAGAAACGCATACGGTTGCATTGTAGACCGTATAGGTATATAACCGCGCCAGATATTCAAGAGGCACAAACCATGTCTGCGATTGTGTGGAATGGGCGGGGAGGACGCGACGCGGCGCTGTAGCGCACGGGAACACCGATTCCCCTGTTTCTCAGCGTATTATCGAAGAACCGCTGCGGATGTAGTGCGAATTCGGGAGGGGACGATTACCACCCGCACGTCGCTCGCCGCCCCCTCCACCGCGGAGTTTATCCTCGGGCCGGCCTTCGGCCGGACCCGGGGGAGGTGCCCCGGAGGGGCGGAGGGGGCCGCGGCTATGCACCCAGGATCCGCTCCACCAGGAGCGGCAGTTCGGTGAAATTGGCTGTTACCGCGTCGGCGCCGAGGGTTTCCACGGGATCGAGTGCGTAGCCGTACGTCACGAGGATCACGGACGCTTGCGCGGCGCGCGCGGTGCGGAGGTCGGTGATGCTGTCGCCGATCATGATCGCGCCGGCGCCCACGCCGCCCATCTCGTCCACGAGGTGGTGGAACACGCGGGCATCGGGCTTCACATAGGAGAATCGTCCGGCGCCATGGATGGCAGCGAAGAAGCGCGAGAGACCGAGGGCGTCGAGCAGGGGCGCCGCGAGTTCCTGCGGCTTGTTCGTGAGCACGCCGAGCCGCGCACCGGAGCCTGCGAATTCGTGCAGCGTGTGCTCCACTCCGGGATAGGGCCGGCTCTCATCCGCAATATGGTCGCGGTAGCGGGCGATGAAATCCTCGATCAGAACCCTGGTGCGCGATCCGGGAAGAGCCCCGCCGGTGCGGGCGAGCGCCTCGGTCATCATCGCTCGCGCGCCATGGCCCAATAGATGGAGCAGATCGGTGCCGNNCGAGCGTGCCGTCGAGGTCGAAAATGAGGGCACGGGAGATAGTCATGACGCCTTGTAACATGCAGAGTCGCCATGCCGCCCGGCGCGCGAAGTGGAGCAACATATCGTTGCAAATCGTCATTTTGCCCGCATCGGTTTGCGCGTTATCGCAAGGGAGATGACCATCACGACTCCACTTGCCGGCATCATCCTGGCGGCGGGGCAGGGCACGCGGATGAAATCCGCGCGCGCGAAGGTGATGCACGAGGTCGCCGGCCGGCCGATCCTCGGCCATGTGATGGCGGCGATGCGCGCGGCCGGCATCGAACGCATCGTGGTCGTGACCGCGCCCGACGCCGAAGAGACGCGCGCCTATGTTCGAAATGAAGGCGGTGAATCGGCGATCCAGGAGACGCATCTGGGCACCGGCCACGCGGCGAATGCGGCACGCGAGAGGCTCGCGGATTTTTCCGGAATCGTCGTGACGACCTATGGCGACATGCCGCTCGTCACCGCGGCCTGTTTCAAAGCCTCGCTCGCCGCGCGGGAGAAGACGGGGCTCTCCCTCGTCGCGTTTCGCGCGGAGAATCCCGCCGCCTATGGCCGCGTTTTCCTGGACGGCGAGGGTCTCCTCAATCGCATTGTCGAGCAGAAAGACGCAGACGAAGGCGCGCGCACCTGCAATTTGTGCAACGCCGGAATCTTTGCGGCCGAAGCGAAGGCATTTTTTCGCTGGACCGGCGCGCTCGGGAACAACAACGCGCAGCGCGAATATTATCTCACCGACGTGCCGCTGTTCGCGAAGCGGGACGGCATCGCCTGCGCCGTGGCGACTGTCGACGAAGCGGACGTCACCGGCGTCAACAGCCGCAGCGAGCTGGCGCGCGCGGAGGCCGCGATGCAGGACCGGCTGCGGGCAGCCGCGCTCGACGCCGGCGTGGGCATGCGCGATCCATCAACGGTCTATCTCTCCTTCGACACCGTTCTCGAAGCCGATGTGCAAATCGAGCCCTTCACCGTGTTCGGGCCGGGCGTCGTGGTCAAAGGCGGCGCCAGGATCCGCGCCTTCTCGCATCTCGAAGGCGCGGAAGTGGGGCGCGGCGCGATCGTGGGGCCCTATGCGCGGCTGAGGCCCGGCGCCGTGCTGGAGGAGAATGTCCATATCGGCAATTTCGTCGAAGTGAAGAATACGCGGGTGCAGAAAGGCGCGAAAGCGAACCATCTCACCTATCTGGGCGACGCGTTCGTCGGCGCCGGGGCGAATATCGGCGCGGGGACGATCACCTGCAATTACGACGGCTTCGACAAGCACGAAACGGAGATCGGCGCGGGCGCCTTTATTGGCTCCGATACCACGCTGGTGGCGCCGGTGCGCGTGGGCGCGGGCGCCTATATCGGCGCGGGGAGCGTTATTACCAGAGACGTGAGCGCGGATGCGCTCGTGGTGGTTCGTGCCGAGCAGGTCGAAAAACCGGGCTGGGCCGAGAAATTTCGTACACGGAAGAAGGCCCGGAAGGCTGCGAAGGAGAGGAGCAAATAAATGTGCGGGATCGTCGGCATCGCGGGCGGAGAAGATGCGGCGCCCGTCATTCTCGAGGCGCTCAGGCGGCTCGAATATCGCGGCTACGACTCGGCGGGCATCGCGACGCTTTCAGGCGGTCATATCGAGCGCCGCCGCGCGGCGGGCAAGCTCGGCAACCTTGCCGCAGTGCTCAAGGCCGATCCGCTGGCCGGCCACACGGGCATCGGTCATACGCGCTGGGCGACACACGGCGCGCCCACCGAATCGAACGCGCACCCGCACGCCACCACGCGCGTTGCTCTCGTCCACAACGGCATCATCGAGAATTTCCGCGAGCTGCGCGACGAACTCGCTGCGAAGGGGCATCGTTTCGATTCGGAGACCGACACCGAAGTGGCCGTCCATCTCGTCACCGATTATCTTGAAAAGGGACATGATGCTCCGCACGCCGCGATCGCCGCGGCGCGGCGGCTGACCGGCGCCTATGCGCTGGCGATGATCTTCGAAGGCGAGGAATCACTCGTCATCGGGGCACGCAAGGGCAGTCCGCTGGCGGTCGGCTATGGCGCGCATGAATCCTATCTGGGCTCGGATGCCTTTGCGCTGGCGCCCTTCACAAACCGCATCTGTTACCTCGAAGACGGCGACGTGGCTGTGTTGCGCGGGCCCGATGTTTCCATCTTCGACGCAGAGGGCCGGCCGGCAAATCGCGAAATCCGCGTGGTGAGCGGAGCCGAGGGTCTCGTCGACAAGGGCGGCTTTCGCCATTTCATGGCGAAGGAGATTCACGAACAGCCGGAAGTCATCGCCCACACGCTCGCGCATTATCTCGACCCGGCGGGACTCTGCGTCGCGCTCGCCGATGCGCGCGTGAGCGCGGCTTTGGCGAGGGCGGGGCGGCTCACCATCTCGGCTTGCGGTACGGCGTTTTATGCGGGGCTCGTCGGCAAAACCTGGTTCGAGCAACTGGCGCGGATTGGCGTCGAGGTCGATGTCGCCTCGGAGCTTCGCTATCGCGAACCGGTCTATGCGAAAGACGGATCCGCGCTCTTTATCTCGCAATCGGGCGAGACGGCGGACACGCTAGCGGCCTTGCGCCACGCGAAGGCGAACGGGCAGACGACACTTGCCATCGTCAATGTGCCGGAAAGCTCGATCGCGCGCGAAGCCGACATCGTGCTCCCGATTTTTGCGGGGCCTGAGATTGGCGTCGCTTCCACCAAGGCGTTCACCTGCCAATTGTGCGTTCTGGCCGCGCTTGCGATTGCGGCCGGGCGCGCGCGCAATGTGTTGGACGCCGATACGGAGCGGCGGCTTTGCAAAGCGCTGCTCGAGACGCCGCGGCACATCGTCGAATTCCTGAAGCAGGAACCTGCGGTCCAGGCACTCGGCGCCGAAATCGCGGGCGCCCGCGACGTGCTCTATCTGGGGCGGGGCCTGAGCTATCCCCTCGCACTCGAGGGCGCGCTGAAGCTCAAGGAGATTTCCTACATTCATGCCGAGGGCTATGCGGCAGGCGAGATGAAGCATGGGCCTATCGCATTGATCGATGAAAGCGTGCCGGTGATCGTGCTCGCTCCCTTCGATTCGCTGTTCGAGAAGACAGTGTCCAACATGCAGGAAGTGATGGCGCGGGGCGGCCGCGTGGTGATGATCTCCGACGAGGAAGGATTGCGGAAAGGCGGCGGTGAGGTGTGGGCGAAGATCTTGATGCCCACGGTCGATCCGCTTCTGACCCCGCTCGTCAGTGCCGTGCCGGTGCAACTGCTCGCCTATCACACCGCCGTCGCCAAAGGCACCGACGTCGATCAACCCCGCAACCTGGCCAAATCCGTGACGGTGGAATGAACGAGTCGTTGAAGCTCGCGGCGGCGCGGCGCGCGCTCGATTTCGTCGAAGATGGCATGAAGCTCGGCCTTGGCACGGGTTCGTCGGCGGAAGCATTCCTCGAGCTTCTGGCAGAAAAGATTCGTTCGGGCCTGAAAATCACCGGCGCGGCGACATCGGAGCGCACCGAGGAAAAGGCCCGCGCGATGGGGATTCCGCTTGGCGATCTCGACCGGCTGGCGCCGCTCGATCTCACGATCGACGGTACCGATGAAGCAGACCGCGAACTGAATCTCATCAAGGGCGGCGGTGGCGCGCTGCTGCGCGAGAAGATCGTCGCCGCATCGTCAAGACGAATGATCGTGACCGCGGATTCGTCCAAGCTGGTCGACCGGCTTGGCCGCTTTCCTCTGCCGGTGGAGGTATCGCGCTTCGGCCACTTGACGACCGCGCGGCGCATCGCCGAATCGGCGGCGCGGCTCGGCTATTCGCACATGCAGCCAACGCTGCGCACAATCGCCGATACGCCGTTCAGCACCGACAGCGGCAATCTGATCTATGACTGCGCCTTCGTCGCCATCGCGGATGCGCCGGCTCTCGCCACTTCGTTGAGTGGCGTCCCCGGCGTGGTAGAGCACGGCCTCTTCATCGGCGTTGCCACCTCTCTCGTGATCGCGGGAGCTGACGGCGTAAACGTGATTGAGGCTTAAGTGATGTCCTCGAAATACGAATTCGATCTCTTCGTCATCGGTGGCGGTTCGGGCGGGGTGCGCGCGAGCCGGCTTGCCGCGCAGAAGGGCGCACGCGTTGCGATCGCCGAAGAATACGGCTTCGGCGGCACCTGCGTCATTCGCGGCTGCATTCCCAAGAAGCTGCTCGTCTATGCGAGCCATTTCGGCGAGGAATTCGAGGATGCCGCCGGATTCGGCTGGACGGTGCCCGAAAGGCGGTTCGACTGGAACGTGCTGATCGCCAACAAGAACAAGGAGATCGCGCGGATCGAGGGCGCGTATCGCGAAGCGATCGAAAGGGCGGGCGCCGAGGTGTTCTTGGAGCGCGCGGAGTTCGAGGACGCGCATACGGTGCACCTCAAGAAGAGCGGACGCCGCATCACCGCTGCGCGTTTCCTGGTCGCAACGGGCGGGCGTCCCTCGCGCAACATCATGGGCAGCGCGCCGGGAGCGGAGCATTGCATCACGTCGGACGAGGCCTTCTATCTCGAAGATTTCCCACGGCGCATCGTCATCGCCGGTGGCGGCTATATCGCGATCGAATTCGCCCACATCTTCCACGGGCTGGGCGCCGACGTGACGCTTGTCTACCGCGGCCCGAAGATCCTGCGCGGCTTCGACGAGGATATGCGCGACGCATTGACGAAATCGAGCGAGGCGCGCGGCATCCGTGTGGTGGTCGACCGGCTGTTCACCAAGGTGGAAAAAAGCGGCAACGAAGTCTTTGCGTTCACCGACAAGAAGGAAATGCTCGAAGCCGACCAGGTCATGCTCGCCATTGGCCGCGCGCCCAATACGGACGGCATGGGACTCGAAAGTATTGGCGTCGAACTCGGCAAGCGCGGGCAGATCAAGGTCGACGAATTTTCACGCTCGAGCCTGCCCCACATTTACGCCGTCGGCGACGTGACAGACAGGCTGGCGCTCACGCCGGTGGCGATCCACGAAGCGATGGCGTTCGTGAGGACGGTGTTCGACAATGATCCGACGCCCGTGGATCACGTGAACGTGCCGACGGCGGTGTTCAGCCAGCCCGAGATCGGAACCGTCGGATTGAGCGAAGCTGCCGCGCTCGCGCGTGGCTTCGCGATCGATGTCTACAAGGCGAATTTCCGCCCCCTGAAAAACACGCTGTCGGGCCGGGCGGAACGCGCGCTGTTCAAGCTCGTCGTTGACGCGAAAACCGATCGGGTTCTCGGCTGTCACCTGTTCGGGCCGGAAGCCTGTGAGATCATCCAGTTTGTCGCCGTGGCAATGAAGATGGGCGCCACGAAAGCGAATTTCGATGCGACCGTCGCGCTTCACCCAAGCCTCGCCGAAGAACTCGTGACCATGCACGCGAAGGCGTATTCGAAGGGCCCGGAGTAATGGTCAGCCCTCACATCATCGACGCAAATCGCTCGAGCGCCGTCTCAGAGTCTTCGAGCTCGTGCGTGTCGTTCTCTTCGTCCGTGTCCTGGGCGTAGCGCGACGCTGTCCGCAACGCGTCCTCCGCGATCTTCACCCGCTGGCTCGCATAATCCGCATAGGTCAACTGTCCATTGTAGAGCGCCACGCGCAGCTTGCTGCTCTCGATCCAGGCGTCGGTGATGTAGGCGGCGAGTTTGTCGACTTGCGATTGCGTGGCGTCCGGCGGCACCGGTATCGCGCCGATGAGCGGCCGCGCCTGCGCCTGACATTGCTCGACGGCCCGCGCCCACAGATCGATCGCCTGTCGGTCGTTCGCGTCAGGCAGGCCTGAATTGGTCAGGATCGCGAAGGGCGCCGGTCCGTCCGCCGGCGATTTGAAGAGTTCAACCTTCGCGCGGATGGGGTCGAGGGCCGGCGTGCGCATCTGTGCTTTGCAGGACTGGATGACCGCATTCGTCCGGTCGCCGAAGCTGCTGGATTTGATATCATATCGGACGTTGCTGACGGTGCCGCATCCCGCAACGGCAAGCGCCATCGCCACCCCTATCGATCTTTTCATGTGTCCGCTGAAGAAGAGCCGCGGCACGCCTTTTACGGCAGGGGCCCGGCCTCTGCCAGATGGGCGCGTCCACCACGCCGCCTTGAGGAAAAACGGCTCGCGAAACGTTGCCTTTCCGACGTATACCCGCGCAATAAAAGGAACCCGCGACCTGTGACACAAATCTGGAGCCCAGCAAGCTGGCGCGGCAAGCCGATCCGCCAGGTTCCCGTTTATCCGGATCCCGGGGCTCTGGATGCCGTCGAGACGCGGCTGAAGACCCATCCTCCGCTCGTATTCGCCGGCGAAGCGCGCAGCCTGAAGGCGCGGCTCGCCCAGGTCGTCGAGGGGAAAGCCTTCCTGCTGCAGGGCGGGGATTGCGCCGAAAGCTTTGCCGAGTTCCACCCCGACAATATCCGCGACACGTTCCGCGTGCTCCTGCAGATGGCGGTGATCCTGACCTTCGCTGCCGCCATGCCGGTGGTGAAACTCGGGCGCATCGCGGGTCAGTTCGCCAAGCCGCGCACCGCCGACATGGAGACACAGGGCGGCGTGACGCTTCCGTCCTATCGCGGCGACAACATCAATGCGATGGAATTCGACGCGGCGAGCCGCACGCCAGATCCCGCGCGGCTGATGCAGGCCTATGCGCAATCCGCTTCCACGCTCAATCTTTTGCGCGCCTTCGCCCAGGGCGGTTATGCCGATCTGCACAATGTGCATCGCTGGACTTTGGGGTTCATCGCAGGTTCTCCCTCGGGCGAACGCTACCGGACGCTCGCACAACGCATCTCCGAAACTCTCGAATTCATGGAGGCCTGCGGCATCACGCCGGATTCGACTCCGCAACTGCGCGTGACCGAGTTCTACACCAGCCACGAGGCGCTGCATCTTGGCTACGAACAGGCGCTCACGCGCATCGATTCGACAAGCGGCGACTGGTACGACACCTCGGCGCATTTCCTGTGGATCGGCGATCGCACGCGCGAGGCCTCGGGCGCCCATGTCGAGTTCTGCCGCGGCATCAAGAATCCCGTCGGCCTGAAATGCAGTCCGTCGCTCGAGGAGAGCGAGTTGCTCAGGCTTCTCTCCATCCTCAATCCCGGGAACGAACCTGGACGGGTAACGCTGATTTGCCGCTTCGGGGCCGACAAGGCGGGAGAGAAATTGTCACGCCTAATCCGTGCCGTGGTGCGGGAGGGCGCCGCCCTCGTGTGGTCCTGCGACCCCATGCATGGGAATACGATCACATCGCATACGGGACTCAAGACCCGCTCCTTCGAGCGCATCCTCAAAGAGGTAAAGACGTTTTTTGACGTGCATCGTGCAGAAGGCACGCATGCTGGCGGCGTGCATGTCGAGATGACAGGTCAGAATGTCACCGAATGCCTGGGCGGCGCGCAGGCGATTTCGGAAGAGGATTTGTCACGCCGCTACAACACCCATTGCGATCCGCGGCTCAATGCCAATCAGGCGCTTGAGCTTGCTTTCCTGATGGCGGAGAGTTTGCGCGCCGAGCGCCTGAAGGATGCGCGCTTCGCGGCCTCGGCCTGAGGTCGCCGGGCAGGGGGAGGAGGGGGGAGATATATGGGCGCGGCGCGCCTGCTTGCGAAGGGCTGGGTCCTGTTTTGCGTGTATGGGGGAGGCTTGGCGCTGGTCCGGGCGCTGGCCGCCGGCGCGCCAGCCGCAGAGACGGCGTGGGCGATCTCGGTCTGTGTGCTTCTGTTCGGAGCAATGGGACTTTTGTTCGTCTCCGGATATGGCCTGTCGGCGGGCCATGTCCGCCTGTTCGGCCCCACCGGACTGAAACCCTCCCAGATCATCCCGGGATTCAACGAGCTGGTGTTTCTGGGGTTCGCCCTTGTCATGTTCTGCGTGCAGAACTTCTACGCGCCCACGCAGCACAGCGGTCCCGTCGTCGATGCAATCGAGAGCGCGATCCGCTTCGCCGTCTTCGGACAGCGCGCATTCGCCGACGCGCTCCTGCTGTGCGGCAAGGACGGAGGGCGGTTGTTTGTTTCGGCGTTTTCCTGGATGCTGGCGTTCATATTTCTGGCCTCCGCGCTGTCGCGCGTCCGGCTCGACGCCGCAATCGTGCGTATCGAACGCAAGCGGCATCCCGAAGCGCTCGGCGCGCAACCGCTGGCGTTTGCACTTGGACTCGCTGCCGTTGCCGGCGTCCAGCTTCTCTATGTCGGCACCGGTTACCGTCTTCTGTCGTGCCCTATGCTCGCGGGAATCTGGGGCGACACGGTGATCGGTGTCGGTCCTCTGGTCTTCGCCTATGTAGTAGTGGCCGCGCTGACGAACCTGCTCGCGCTCGGGCCGGAGGGCTAGCGGCTTTTTTGGATACCTTCCGTCATTCCTTCGCCAGACGCACGAGCATCTTGCCGAAATTCTCGCCCTTGAAGAGACCGATGAAAGCTTCGGGAGCTTTTTCGATGCCGTCCAGGATCGTCTCGCGCCATTTCATCTTTCCCGCCTTTGCCCAGGTTGCCATGTCGCGAATGAAATCGGGCATCATGTTGAAATGATCGCTGACGATGAATCCCCGGACCGTCAGCCGCAGCGGAATCACCATGACGATGTTCGGCGGACCCGGCGGCAGCGCCGTGTCGTTGTATTGCGCGATCATTCCGCACGCGGCGATGCGGCCGGAGGGGCGCATATTGGCGAGCGCCGCATTCAGGTGTTCGCCTCCCACATTCTCGAAATACACGTCGATGCCGTCCGGCATCGCCTTGCGGATCGCTGCGTCGAGAGCACCGCAGCTTCGATAGTTGATCGCATGGTCGACGCGCGCTTCNNGAGCCAGTCGCATTTCTCGTCGGAGCCGGCGGAGCCCACGACCATGCATCCCTTGTTCTTCGCGATCTGGCAGACGACGGACCCGACCGCACCACTCGCAGCCGAGACGAACACGCGTTCGCCGTCCTTCAATTCTGCGATTTTGAGAAGGCCGGCATAGGCGGTCAGGCCTGGCATGCCGAATGCTCCCAGATACGCCTGGATGGGAGCCATAATCGGATCGATTTTCTGCAGATCGCCGCCGCTGGACAGAAACCACTCGCGCCAGCCGGAAAAATTGGAGACGTAGTCGCCCTCTGCGAACCGGGAATTGCCGTTCGAGGCAGTGATTTTTCCAACGGCGCCGCCGCTCAGTGCCTCCCCGATCTGGAACGGCGGGACATAGCTGGCCCGCTCGGTCATCCGGCCCCGCATATAGGGGTCGACCGACATGAATATGTTACGCACAAGAACTTGCCCGGGACCGGGCTCTGTTACGGAGGTCTCGACGAGCTCGAAGTCCGCAGGGCTCGGCAGCCCGGCCGGCCTGTGTTTCAGGCGGATTTCCCGGCTTTTCGGCATGGTTTTCTCCCAGTTCCTAGGGAACCGAGCCTAGCAGCGCGCCGGAGCGTAACAAGGCGAAACATTTTATGAGTCGCAGGCGGCCGGCTTCTGTGGCTCATAAGCCTTGGAATTTGCCCAAGGATTCCCTTTGCACGTTGCCCAGAACCAGAGTCTCCGCCCGTTGCGGGCCGGAGTCGTCGGGATCGGAGCGTTCGGCCGCCATCACGCGGCGAAATACGCATTGATGGAAGGCATCGAGCTGGTCGGCGTTGCCGATCCGTGCGTCCAGGCGCGCCGCACCGCGATGGCTGCCCATGGCGTCCCCGTATTCTCCGACTGGCGCGAGCTTCTTGGCGCCGTCGATGTCGTCAGCGTGTGCTCGCCTGCAATCACCCATGCTTCCATCGTGCGGGCGTTCCTGAATGCCGGTTCGCACGTGCTGGTCGAAAAGCCCATCGCAACCCGCCTCGCCGAAGCGGACCAGTTGATCGCGCTTGCCGAAGCCGCGGGCCGCGTCCTGACCGTCGGCCACCAGGAACGCTTCGTCTTCGCCCATGCCGGCCTGCTCGATTATGACGATGCGCCGCTCTCAGTGGAGTGCTGGCGCATGGGCGGTTGGACGGGGCGGGGCGTCGATGTGAGCGTCGTGCTCGATCTGATGATTCACGATCTTGATCTCGTGCACCGTCTTGTGCCGGGCGGACTTTCGGACGTCGAGGCGACAGGCTACAGCGTGAAAAGCCGGTATATGGACGAAGTCACCGCGCAGGTCGGGTTCGACAACGGCGCCGAGGTTCGGCTGAATGCGAGCCGCGTTGCAAGAGTGCAGCGTCGCGGCATGCGCGCGGTGTATGCGGACGGCGTGATCGAGCTCGACTTCATCGCCCGGACCGTACGCAACACGACGCGGCGCCACCTCAACCCTGTCGTGCTTGACGACCCTCTGGGCGAAGCGGTGGCTGCGTTCGTCAGCGCCGCCCGCATGGGCCGCATAGCGTTCGTGCGGCCGGAAGAAGCCCGCCGTGCTCTGGCGACTGCGCTTCTGATCGAGAACGCCTGCGCAGAAACGTTGCCCGCCCGCGCCACCGGGACCTACGCCGCCCACGCCTAACCTCGGGTGCGGGGGACGCGTCCCCGGCAATTCTTCTTTCTTCCGATCTGCTTTAAACCACCGCCATGACGGACACGTTTTGCATCGGCATGGCGCAGCTCAATCCGGTGATGGGCGACATCGCGGGCAATATCGCCAAGGCGCGCGCGGCGCGCGCCGAAGCTGCGCAGGCCGGCGCCGATCTCGTTCTCTATTCGGAACTCTTCGTGGTCGGCTATCCGCCCGAGGATCTCGTGCTCAAGCCGGCGCTCCAGGAGGACGTGCGCCACGCTGTCGAAAAATGGGCCCGCGAAACGGCGGATGGCGGACCCGCCGTGCTGGTTGGTGCGCCCTGGGTCGAGGACGGCAAGCTCTATAATGCATGCCTGCTCCTCGATGAAGGACACGTCGCGGGGCGCAGCTTCAAACGCAACCTTCCGAACTACGGAGTCTTCGACGAGAAACGTGTATTCGCGCCCGGTCCGTTGCCCGAACCGTTCGACATACGCGGTCTTCGCATCGGCGTTCTCGTCTGCGAAGACATCTGGACGCCCGAGATCGTCGCCTGCCTTGCCAGGACCGGCGGCGAGATTCTTCTCGTGCCCAATGGCTCGCCCTTCGAAGCCGGCAAGGAAGATGTTCGCATTGGCCTTGTGAGCGCGCGTGTCGCCGAAAGCGGACGGCCGATGATCTATCTGAATCAGGTGGGAGGCCAGGACGAACTCGTCTTCGACGGCGCCTCCTTTGTCGCGAATGTCGACGGCACCATCGCTATCTCGCTGCCCGCCTGGGAAGAGAAGACCGTCGTAACGGAGTGGCGCCGCGCAGGCGGGGGTTGGATCTGCGAACCAGGCGAACGCTGGCCCGGCGAGGATCGCTGCCAATCCATCTATCACGCGATGATTCTGGGCCTCAGAGATTACGTCAACAAGAATCGTTTTCCCGGCGTCGTGCTCGGGCTTTCGGGGGGAATCGATTCGGCGTTGTCGGCGGCTGTCGCGGTGGATGCGCTGGGTGCAGATCGCGTGCGGTCGGTGATGATGCCGTCGCGCTTCACGCTGCAGGAAAGCCTCGATGATGCGGCCTCCTGCGCGCGCCTGCTTGGAACGCGATATGAAACCATCTCGCTCGAAACTGCCGTCGAGGCGATGAGCAGCCTGCTTGCACCTCTCTTTGCGGGCCGCGCGCCGGATGCGACGGAGGAGAATCTGCAGTCGCGCCTTCGCGGCATGATTCTGATGGCGATCTCCAATAAATTCGGCCCCATGGTGCTGACCACCGGCAACAAGTCGGAGATGAGCGTCGGTTATGCGACGCTCTACGGCGACATGTGCGGCGGCTATAACGTGCTGAAGGACGTATATAAGACGGAGGTCTATGCGCTTGCGCGCTGGCGCAACAATGCGCTTCCGAAAGCTGCGCTCGGACCAAAGGGGACTGTCATTCCGGAGGAGATTCTCGTGCGTCCCCCGACCGCCGAGCTCCGCGCCAACCAGACCGATCAGGATTCACTGCCCCCCTACGAGATTCTCGATGGAATCCTCGAATGCTTGGTTGAGAAGGAGATGTCATTCGAAGAAGTGGTGGCGAAGGGCTATCATCCCGCGACAGTGAAGCGCATCGAGCATCTACTCTATGTTGCCGAATACAAGCGCCGGCAGGCGCCGCCCGGCGTGAAGATCACCTCGCGCAATTTCGGACGCGACCGGCGCTATCCGATCACAAACGCCTTCCGGGACGCGCGATGAGCGCGCTCGTCCGCTTTGCACCCTCGCCGACCGGGCTCCTGCATGTCGGCAACGCGCGCACCGCCATGCTCAATCATCTCTTCGCGCGCAGGGAAGGGGCGCGCTTCCTGCTGCGGATCGACGACACGGACATGGAGCGTTCGAAGCCGGAATTCGAGGCGGCAATCATCACTGATCTCGAATGGCTCGGGATCGGGCACGACCTCTTTGCGCGGCAAGTCCTGCGCGCCGACGCGCATCGCGCCGCCAGCGAGACATTGAAGGCGCGAGGCCGTCTCTATCCCTGCTACGAAACGGCGCTCGAGCTCGATCGCAAGCGCCGGCGCCAGACGGCACAGCGTCTGCCGCCGATCTATGACCGCGCTGCGCTTGCACTCTCTGCCGAAGAGCGCGCAAATCTGGAATCACAGGGCCGCCGGCCGCATTGGCGATTTTTGCTCAGTCACGCGAAAATTACCTGGCGCGATCTCGTGCGCAGGGACGTTGAGATCGACACTGCAACGCTCTCCGATCCGGTACTGATCCGCGAAGACGGACGATTTCTCTACACGTTGCCCTCCGTGGTCGACGATGTCGATTTCGACGTCACGCACATCATCCGCGGCGAAGATCACGTGACCAACACCGCGGCACAGATCGAGATCTTCGAGGCGCTCGGAGCGCCGGTCCCGCATTTCGCGCATTTTCCCCTGCTCGTAGGAGCGGGCGGCGAGGCGCTATCCAAACGCCTGGGCTCTCTGACTGTCAGATCGTTGCGCGAAGACGAGGGCATCGAACCGCTCGCGCTTGCCTGCTACCTCGCCAAGACCGGAACGTCGGATCCGATTGAACTCAGGGGTTCACTCGCCGCGCTCGCGCAGGAGTTTGCCTTCGAGAAAATCGGGCGCGCGCCCGCGCATTTCGATCCGGCCGAGCTCGCCCATCTGAACGCAAAGCTTCTGCACGCGCTGCCGTACGCAGCCGTCGCCATGCGGCTCTCGGACATGAATATCGGCGGGGGCGCCGCATTCTGGGAGGCGGTCAAACCGAACCTGTCGCGCATGCTGGATGCGGCAAATCTGTGGCTCATCGTCAAGGGTCCGGTCGCGCCCGTCATCGAGGATGTGCATCTTGCAGAGAACGCCGCGGCGCTCCTGCCGCCCGAACCCTGGGACGATGAATTGTGGGCTCGATGGACGAAAGCGATCGGCGATGCGACAGGCGCGAAAGGCCGCGCGCTGTTTCAGCCGTTGCGGCTCGCGCTCACGGGCTGCGAGCATGGACCGGAACTGAAAAAGCTGCTACCGCTGATCGGCCGCGCGAAAGCGCTTGCACGGCTCAATGGGGAAACCGCGTGATGTTCGCGATCTGGTGTTGCATTTCGGTCCGGCGCTGACGCCTCTTTGTTTCCGCTCGACAACCAGATTTTGCAAAGCAAATTCCCCATGGTTCTTCGTCTCTACAATACGCTGACGCGAGCGAAGGAAGAATTCGTCCCGCTCGATACCTCCCGCGTGCGGATGTATGTGTGCGGCCCGACGGTTTACGATTTCGCCCATATCGGCAATGCGCGGCCGGTGATCGTATTTGATGTGCTGTTCCGGTTGCTACGCCACCTTTACGGAGAAGCGCATGTCGAGTATGTGCGCAACGTCACCGACATCGACGACAAGATCAACGCTCGCGCGCAGGAGCGAAGAGGCAGCCGCGCGATCCTCGATGCGGTGCGCGAGCTGACGGCGGAAACCGGCCGCATATATCATGAAGACGTGGCGGCTCTGGGATGCCTTCCGCCCACGCACGAGCCGCGCGCGACTGAATTTGTGCCGGGAATGATTGCCCTCATCGAACGTCTCGTCGCTGGCGGGCATGCTTATGAGTCCGAAGGTCACGTGTTGTTCGACGTCTCCTCGAACCCGGACTACGGCAAGCTCGCACATCGCACTCTCGACGAGATGATCGCCGGCGCGCGGGTCGAAATTGCGCCCTACAAGCGCGGGCCCATGGATTTCGTTCTGTGGAAGCCTTCGGATGAAACTCTTCCGGGCTGGCCAAGCCCCTGGGGGCGTGGACGGCCAGGTTGGCACACCGAATGCTCGGCGATGAGCGAAGCGCTTTTGGGCGAGACGTTCGATATTCACGGTGGCGGCATCGATCTCGTCTTTCCACACCATGAGAACGAGATCGCACAGAGCGAAAGTGCTCATGCGGGCCGCGCGCTGGCGCGGGTCTGGCTGCATAACGGCTTCCTGAATGCCGAAGGCGAGAAGATGTCGAAGTCACTGGGGAATTTCGTGACCATCCGCGAGCTTCTTGCCGATTGGCCCGGCGACGTCCTTCGACTCAACATGCTGCGCACGCATTACCGCCAGCCCATCGACTGGACGGTGCGCGGGATGAACGAAAGCTGGACTATCCTCGAACGCTGGTACGAGGGCGCGGAGCCGGTTGCATCACGCAGGATGGGCGAACCCTTTCTCGACGCGCTGCTCGATGATCTGAACACGCCTCAGGCGATCGCGGAATTGCACCGGGCCGAGCCGGAGGAACTTGCCGGCGGGCTGGTGCTATTGGGGTTTTCCCCCGATCCCGGACGCATTGCTGCGCGGCCTCCCATACCCGTTGAGGAAATCGCGCACGACATCGAGGCCCGCAACTCTGTTCGCAAAGCACGCAATTTCCAGGAAGCCGATCGTATCCGCGAGGACCTGGCGACGAAGGGCATTCTCCTCGAAGACAACCCCGACGGCACGACGAGTTGGGAAGTAAAGCGTTGAGGCCACCGCCGTGAGCGAAAGCGCGCGACCCGACGAAACGCGCGGAATCGCCTATGCCGCGATCGCCTATGTGCTGTGGGGGGCGGTGCCGCTCTACTGGCGGCTCTTCGACGGCGTATCGCCCTTCGAAGTGATCGTCCATCGAATCGTGTGGTGTGCACTCTTCGTGATGGCGATTGCCGTCTGGCGCGGGCGATTTTCCCAAGTTGCAGCGATATTCCGAACGCCGCGGCTGTTGGCTACACTTGCGCTGACCAGCGTGCTGATCACATGCAACTGGTCGGTCTACATCTACTCGGTCGCAACACGGCAACTGGTCGAGGCGAGTCTCGGCTATTACATAACTCCGCTGATCTCGATCGGGCTGGGCGTGGCGCTTTTCGGCGAACACCTGTCCCGGGTTCGCCTTCTGGCGGTTTGCCTCGCCGGCGTAGCAGTGGCGGTGAAGGCAGCATCGCTTGGCCACCTACCCCTGATCGCAGCAGTGCTCGCGTTGTCGTTTGGCTTCTATGGCTATTTCCGCAAGCAGGCGCCGGTGGACGCACTCGATGGTCTGCTCGTGGAGACCGGTATTTTCCTGCCCGCTGCGGCGGGGCTCCTCGTAGATTGGTACGTGATCGGCAATGCGTCGTTTCCTTCCGGCTCGATCGGCCGCGACTCGCTTCTGATGGCCAGCGGACCCGTCACGGCTATACCGCTGGCGCTTTTTGCGGCAGGGGCGCGGCGCATACGGCTCTCGACACTCGGCTTCCTGCAATATCTGGCGCCCTCCCTGACGCTGCTGCTCGCGGTCTTCGGGTTCGGCGAGAGGTTCACGCGGCTCGATATGGTATCATTCGGCTGCGTATGGGGCGCGCTTGTCCTGGTGGCTTTGGATGGACGCCTGTCGCGCTTCAGCGCCCGCGCGCCGACAATCTGAGCGTGATTCGCGCCATCGCCTCTGCGGGCGTCGCGACGAAATCCTGGTGGGTCACGATTTCCGGTCGCGCGAATCCATGCGCGACGACCTGATCGAGAAGCGCCCGGAGCGGTGCGAAATATCCGGCGACGTCAACGACGATGACCGGCTTGGTATGCACTTTCAGCTGGGTCGTAGTGATAACTTCAAAAAATTCGTCAAGTGTGCCCAGGCCGCCGGGCAGAATCACGAACGCGTCGGCGAGGGTGAGCATGCGAGACTTGCGCTGCTGGAGATCCGGGGTGATGACAAGTTCTTCTGCGGATTTGAGTGGCGGCTCAACGCCACGAAGGAATGCAGGCAGAATGCCAATGATCGGTGCCCCGGCGCTTCGCGCGGCGCGCGCCACTTCGCCCATCAGGCCAACAGCCCCGCCGCCGAAAACGAGCCTGTAGCCGCTCTCGCCGATATGGCGGCCGAGTTCGAAAGCCGTTTTCGCATAAACGAGGTCATTGCCAGATGAGGAACCACAGAATACGCAGATTGCGGGCTTGTAGCCGCGATGTGCCTGTTCCGGCGCGGTCTGTATGGGCGCGGATTCTGCGACAGGACCATGTCCGTCGGTATTGCGGTGCGCCATTCGGATACCTAAGCAAGTTGGTGCGCAAAGTGATCAAACCCGCCTGCGCGGCTCAGTCACGTAAACGCATCAGATACGGATATGGCGGCGGGTATAGGATAAAACGGGACCATGGCAAAGCCGCATCCCCTGCTTGAATCCGGCGACGGCACGCCGTCGTTGCGGCCGCTTTACATGTTGTTGCCCTATCTCTGGCCCAAGGGGCGTCTCGACCTCAAGTTGCGCGTTGCGGCATCGATGGCGTGCCTCCTGCTCGCGATTGCGGCCACGGCTATTTCGCCGCTTCTGCTCGGCTGGCTGACCGACAAACTTTCGCGTAGCACGCCTTCTTCCATTGCCATGGCAGCAACGCTTGGCTTGATCGTCGCCTATGCCTTGTCGCGCGTCGTAATGCAGTTCTTCGCGCAATTGCGCGACGGAGTGTTCGCCAAAGTGCTGTACCACGCGCTACGCGAAGTGGGCGTCGCCGCCTTCGCCCATGTGCACACGCTCAGCCTGCGCTTTCATCTGGAGCGAAAGACGGGCGGGCTGTCCCGCGTCATCGAGCGCGGCACGAAGGGTATCGATACGCTTCTTTCATTCGCGACCTTCAGCATCTTTCCCACGCTCCTGCAGGTGCTCATCTTTACGGTCGAAATCATCTGGAAGCTGAACGTCTGGATTGCGCTGACGGCGCTTGCCATGGTCGCAGGCTATGTCTGGTTCACCTTTGCGATTACGCGTTGGCGCGTGCGCTTCCGGCGCGAGATGAACGACAGCGACACCGACGCCAACACCAAGGCCGTGGACAGCCTTCTCAACTACGAGACGGTCAAATACTTCAACAACGAGGCGCATGAGACGCGGCGCTTTGATCGCTCTATGGGGCGGTTCGCGCGCGCCTCGGTGCAGGCGCAGATTTCATTATCCGTCCTCAACACCGGCCAGGCCGCGATCATGGCGCTCGGCACAGGCATCGTGATGGTGCTGACGACAATGGGCATCCGTCAGGGACATTTCACGGTGGGCGATTTCGTGATGGCCAACGCCATCCTGATGCAGCTTTATGTTCCTCTCAATCTTCTTGGCACCGTCTATCGGGAGATCACCCAGGCGCTTGTCGACATGGAATCCATGTTCCGCCTGCTCTATCGGCCGCAGGAGGTGAAGGACAAACCCGGCGCGAGGGATCTCGCGGCAGGAGGCGGCGAAATCCGTTTCGACAACGTTGTGTTCGCTTATGATCCCGAGCGGGTGGTGCTGAAGGGAATCTCCTTCCACGTGCCCGCCGGCAAGACAGTCGCGGTGGTCGGTCCCTCGGGCGCCGGAAAGTCGACCATCTCACGCATCCTTTACCGGTTCTACGATATTGCCAGTGGAAGTGTGAAGATCGATGGCCAGGACATCCGCGACGTAACCCAGGCTTCATTGCGCGCTGCGATCGGCATCGTTCCGCAGGACACGGTGCTCTTCAACGATACGATCCGCTACAATATCGCTTATGGCCGGATCGGCGCGAACGAGGCCGAGATCAAGGAGGCGGCGCAGGTGGCGCAGATCGATCCGTTCATCCGCGAATTGCCGCTCGGCTATGCCTCCATGGTGGGCGAGCGTGGATTGAAGCTCTCGGGGGGCGAGAAGCAGCGGGTGGCGATCGCCCGTACCGTGCTCAAGAATCCACCCATTCTGCTTCTCGACGAGGCGACGTCCGCACTCGACACGCACACGGAACGCGAGATACAGAGCGCACTGGCGGCTGTCACGCGCGACCGCACGACGCTTGTGATCGCGCACCGACTGTCCACCGTCGTCGATGCGGACGAGATTCTGGTTCTGGATCATGGCGTGATTGTCGAACGTGGCCGGCACTCGGAGCTGCTGGCGAAAGGCGGTCAGTACGCCGCGATGTGGAACAAGCAAAAGGAGGCCGCGGCGGTGCGCGAACGGCTCAAGGCTGTCGAAAGCGATCCTGATGTCGAACCTCAATTCACGCGCGAGTCCGTTGATGCGGACTGATCGTCGCTCAAACCCCATGAACCGTCTAAAAGGCAGCCCGGTGCGCTTTCGCTCTTTTCTTTCCAACCCATTGTGCCCATCTTTGATTCTCGGGCTTGGGAGAGTTTTTGAATGGCATTGATAGGTCCCAGCGGCAGGCCGCTTACGGGGAGTACGCCGAAGACGGCGCCAGGCGCAGCCTCGCCGGGCGCGCTCATCAAGGACGGCTCGATCGACACCTTCGCCGCCGACGTGCTCGATGCGTCCAAGCAGGTCCCGGTTATCGTTGATTTCTGGGCGCCATGGTGTGGTCCGTGCAAGCAACTTGGACCCGCGCTCGAAAAGGTTGTGAACGAGGCAAAGGGTGCGGTGCGCCTCGTCAAGATCAACATCGACGAGAACCAGGAAATCGCGCGACAGCTTCGTATCCAGTCGATTCCGACAGTCTTCGCATTCCGCGACGGGCAGCCCGTGGATGGCTTCATGGGAGCGGTGCCGGAATCGCAGTTACGCACCTTCGTGCAGCAATTGACCGGTGGTGCGGCCGGCCACGACCAGGCCGAGAACATTCTCGTGTCGGCGGATGAAGCCTATGCGGCGGGGGACGTCGCCGGAGCGGCGCAGGCCTATGGCCATGTGCTGCAGGATGAGCCCGGGCATCCGCGCGCCGTCGCCGGCCTCGCGCGTTGTTATCTGAAGAGCGGAGATGTTGAACGCGCGCGCAAAACGCTAGGGCTCGTGCGGCCGGATGGCGCTTCCGATGAAGCGATCCGTATCGTCGACGCGGAACTCAAATTGCGCGAACAGGCCGCCATGGCCGGCGACAGCGCGCCGCTTCGTGCGCGCCTCGATACGGAACCGAACAATCACCAGGTGCGCTTCGATCTGGCGTTGGCGCTTGATGCCACGGGCGATCGCGAGGGGGCGATCGGAGAACTTCTGGAACTCGTCCGGCGGGATCGCAAATGGAACGATGACGCCGCGCGCAAGCATTTGGTCACGTTCTTCGAGGCGATGGGGCCAACCGATCCGCGGACGCTCGCGGCACGGCGCCAATTGTCGTCAATCCTTTTTTCCTGAGACTCATGCGGATCTATTCGAGCCTTGATGAGCTGCCGGCGACCATGCCGGTGTTCCCTTTGACGGGAGCCGTTCTGTTGCCGCGCGGGCAATTGCCGCTCAACATTTTTGAACCGCGCTATCTGGCGATGGCCGATGTGGCGCTGTCGGGCGCCCGATTCATCGGGATGATCCAGCCGACGGAACACGAGGAGAAAGTGCTGACTCCGCCGCTTTCAAGGGTAGGCTGCGCTGGCAGGATCACGAGCTATAAGGAAACCGACGACGGGCGTTGCCTTTTAACTTTGACCGGGATTTGCCGTTTCCGCGTTGCCGAAGAACTTGCCGTCAAAACGCCGTTTCGGCAAATCCGTCCCGATTATTCAGCCTATGTCGGTGATCTGGTAGCGGATTCGACGTCTGACTTTCCTCGCGAAAGACTGATCGGCGCGCTCAAGGATTACCTCGCACATCGCGACCTGAAAGCCGATTGGCGTTCGGTAATGAGCGCGCCCCCCGAAACGCTTGTGAACGCTCTCGCGATGCTCTGTCCATTCGGGCCGGCCGAAAAGCAGGCCCTGATCGAAGCCAACACCTGGAATGATCGGGTCGACACGCTCGTGACCCTGCTCGAAATGTCGACGTCACCTGCGCCCGGCAACGCGTTGCTGCATTGAGCGCGCAATGATCGAACCAGATTCCCGGCTGCTCGAGATTCTCGTCTGTCCGCTGACCAAGACGACGTTGATCTATGACCGGGACCGCGGCGAACTGGTCAGCCGGGCGGCCGGGCTTGCTTACCCGATACGAAACGGGATTCCGATCATGCTTCCGGCTGAAGCGCGTGAATTGTCCGACGCCGAAAGGAACGCGAAATGATCGGTGGCGGATGAGGAGTCGGGCTTGAACGGGAAACCCGCGCCATGGCCGACCGAGCTGCGCGTTGATCCCGGGCGGACGACGCTGACAGTGACGTTCGACGGCGGCGAGAGCTTTGCGCTTCCTGCGGAGTATCTGCGCGTCGAATCGCCGAGCGCGGAAGTACAGGGGCATTCGGCGGCGCAGAAGCAGCTGGTGCCCGGCAAACGCCGCGTGCGGATCGAGTCGCTCGAGCCGGTCGGCAACTACGCAACGCGTATCATCTTCGACGATGGTCATGACACCGGCCTCTACAGCTGGGATTATCTCCACGAGCTTGGGCGCGAGCAGAACGCCAGATGGGCGGCCTATGTTTCCGAATTGCGCCGGAAGGGCGCGTCGCGGGAGCGGGGCTGAGCCCATCGGGGGATGGCGGAAATGATGCGCAAGCGGCTTGAAACGACCCGGGCTCCATGAACCGGAAAAGGCGGCCGCCTCGGGCGGACCGTGCGCCGCGCACGGTCGAGCATGGCAGGCCGCAGCGGGCGCTCATAAAAGGTCAGGACCGCTCGCGCTGGACCGACGTCTATCACGGCGTGCTTACAGCGCCGTGGTGGGCATTTTTCGCCGGTACGGCGTTTATCTTTGCCGCCGTCAATACGGTCTTTGCCCTTCTTTACAGGGCTGACCCCAGGGGCATCGATCACGCCCGCGGTTTCTGGGACTATTTTCTGTTCAGCGTGCAGACAATCGGATCTGCCAACTACACGGTGATGCTGCCGAGGAGCATCTATGCGAACGTCGTCGTATCTGTGGAAGCGTTCTTCGGCATTCTCAATCTTGCGCTCGTCACGGGGGTAGTGTTCGCGCGATTCTCCCGGCCGTTCGCGCGCGTCGTCTTCAGCAAGGTTGCGCTGATTACACCATTCGACGGCGTCCCCACGCTGATGTTCCGAGCCGCCAACCAGCGCGCCAATCAGATTCTGGACGCCGCCGTCACTGTGTCGCTGGCACGGCAGATGGGTACGAAGGAGGGCATCGTGATGCGACGATTCGAGGAATTGTCGCTCGTCCGCGCGCGCACGCCCCTCTTCGCGCTGTCATGGACCGTGATGCATGTGATCGACGAAGCGAGCCCGCTCCACGGTGTCACATCCAAATCGCTATACGACTCGCAAATCGAGATCATTGTCCTCTTGCGTGGCACTGACGATACTCTGGCCGACATCATCTATGCGCGGCATTCATACATGCCGGACGAAATACTCTGGGATCGGCGCTTCGTGGACGTGCTGGCACTGACGCCCTCGGGACGCCGGATCGTCGATCTTCACCGGTTTCACGATACCGAGCCATTGTCGTCTTGATTGGTTTCTTGCGGCAACGCGTCGCCGTTGCCCAGTGCAGCATGCAAATGAGGCAGGCCGCGCACGCCGCCAAGAAAAAGCGCGGTTGCAAAAGCGGCGGCTTCGGCGGGATCGCCACACTGACGACGGAGCATGCGTTCCGCCAATTCGAAGGCGACCCCGACGATCGCTGCCATCAGATAGTCGGCGTCGACCGGCGGGAATAGCCCTCGCGCGATCGCCGCTTCGAGATCTTCGCGCAGTTCCTCGAAGCCGGCGATGATTTCGGGCGTATCCATGCGCACCCTGATCGCATCGGTGTTGCGGCGGATCGCACGAAAGCTGTGTTCGTCGCTCGCCACATACTCGAAAAAGGTGCGGAAGGTTCCTGAAATAAAGGCCTCGACCGATTCGGCTTTGGAGCGCTCCTCGCGCAGCCGCGGACGGATGCGCAGTGCGCTCTCGTCCTGGATGGCCTGGAAGATTTCCTCCTTCGACCTGAAGTAATTGTAAAATGTGCCTGAAGCGAGCGGCGTGGCGCGAATGATGTCGCGAACCGTGGTCGCCCCGTAGCCCAGCTCTGCGAACACGTGCCGCGCGGCCGCCAAAATCGTGTGACGGTTCTGGGCCTTCGTGCGGTCGCGCTTGCCCGGCGTTCTCGGCAATCTTGCCAGTTGCGTGTCCAAGGTGTCTCTCCTTGATGCAGCTGCAGAATTCGATCTTCCTGTTTTAGTGACGCTTCGTCAACTTCACCCGTCGACGGATGCTGGGTGACTCAGGCCGATATATCGGAGCCGATTGCTTCCGTGATGTTCGAGAATCCGTCCGCCGAAAGCAGCGCCAGCAATTCCTTCTTGATCCGCCCAATGAGGCTGGGACCTTGCAGCGCAAGCGCCGTGTAAAGCTGCAGTAGCGAGGCCCCGGCGCGAATCTTCGCATAGGCGGTAGCGCCCGAAGAGATGCCTCCCACGCCAATCAGCGTGAGCCGTCCCGCGACCCGCGCCCGCGTCTCGCTGAGGAGTCGCGTCGACCGATCGAACAGCGGCGCTCCCGACAACCCGCCCGCCTCTCCGGCGTAAGCGCTCGTGAGGTAGTCCGGACGTGCGACCGTCGTGTTTGAGACAATCAGGCCGTCGATGCCGTAAGCCGATGCCACGTCGGTAATCACGTCCAGCTCCTGCAATTCCAGATCCGGCGAAATCTTCAGGAGCAGGGGCGTGCGGAGATTCCGCGATGCGCGTTCCGACTCGAGGAGTCCAAGTAGGCGCGCAAGTTCTTCGCGGCCCTGAAGGGCACGCAAACCCGGAGTATTGGGTGATGAAACATTGATACTTACATAGTCCGCGAACGGCGCGAGCATGGCGAAGGCGGCGCGGTAGTCTGCGATACGGTCGACGCTGTCTTTGTTCGCTCCGATATTGATGCCCAAGATGCCCCGATGCGCGCGGGCTGCGAGCCGCCGGGCAACGCGGCGTGCGCCGGCATTGTTAAATCCCATGCGATTGATGACCGCCAGATCGGATTCGAGACGGAAGAGGCGAGGCCGTGGATTGCCGGGCTGCGGAAGCGGTGTAACCGTTCCGCATTCGACGAAACCGAAACCCTGGTTCAGCATCGCATCGGGAACGCGAGCATCCTTGTCGAATCCCGCTGCGAGGCCAACCGGATTTGGAAAGTGCAGGCCCAATGCGTTGAGGGCCAGCCGGGGATCGTCGGGACACGCCTGACCGAGGAACGGGGCCGATAAACCAACCAGCGCAAGCGTCGCGCGATGCGCCGCTTCCGGCGGCAATTTGCGCAGAAAGCCGGCGCCGTATTCGATCAGCATGCGCTCGCAATCACCGATAGCCCTGGTCGTGCCGGACCATGCGGTCGAAGCTCCGCAGGTCTCCGGATTTCAGCGCGCCGAGCAATTCCCTCACATTTCGCTGTGCAAAGGATTCGTAGGCGCTTTGCGGTTGGTCGGCTGCTGCGCGGCTAAGACCATCGAGAATCAGGCCGCGATAGGCGTCACGATCGTAGGCCGCGAGCGAAAGCGCGTATTGATAGCGCACTACGAGGTTACCTGGAGCCGCCTCGAACGCCTTCGAGAAGTCGTTCAGGCCCGCTTGCAGGCTTGCGCCGTAGAGCCAGCGGGCGAGCGTGGAACCGGCAGCACGGGCGATCTCGATATTCCAGCCGCCGAGCGCCGCCCAAGCCCAGGCATTTCCCGGATCGTCGGCAAGCGCGGCGTCGATGTGATTCCTGGCAATCTTTGCGAGACCCTTCAGATGGGCCTCCACCAGGCTCATGAGACGTGCCCGGTAGCCCAGTGCGACGACGAACTCGATCTGACCCTCGACAACCCTTGGATCCGCATCAATCGCGCGCTGCGCCAAACTCTCTGCGTGTTCGAGACAGGCCACGCAGGGTTCCGGCCGCATCATTTCCGCTGCGAGCACCGAACGCGCGGCAAGCGCGTATCCCGCTGCGGACCCCTGCGCAAGCGCGGCATTCTCCGCTTCGGTGAATCTGCCGGAATTGTACAACTGGCGCGGCGTGTCGGCCGACGCCGCAGAGACAAGGAATATGGAGAACAGCGAAATCGCAAAGAGCTTCATGCGACGCCCGTGAGCTCGCCCGCAACCGCACGGTGAATCAGTGCGGCAGTCGGTCTGCATCCGAATAGCGCCGCGAATGAGCCGAAGCGCGGACCCTGGCTTTGGCCGAAAAGAATCTCGTAGAGCGCCCTGAACCATTCCCGCAACGGCTCAAATCCGTGCCGTTTGCCGACCTCATAAACCAAATTCTGCACCGCTTCGCCGTTGCGCTCCTCCGGTATCGATTGAAGCACGCGGGCAAGGTCTTCCAGGGCAGCTCGTTCCTTTTCATTCGCCGCGCGGTAGCGCTTCAGCGGCTTCACCCGATCCTCGTAGTAGCGAAGCGCATGTCCGACCAGGCGATCGAGCGCCGGATTGGTATTGGGATCAGCGGCAGGCGCGTAAGCACGGATGAAACCCCACAGCACATCGCGGTCTTGCGCGTTCGACGCACTGACGAGATTGAGCAAGAGCGCAAAACTTACCGGATAGGAATCCGGCGGTGGATCGCCAACATGAATGTGCCACACCGCGCTCTCGATCCGCTGCGAATCCTCGCTCAGACTCCAATATTGCCTTAGAAGCTCGATGTACTCGTCGACCGCCTTGGGGATCACGTCAAAATAGAGGCGCTTTGCAGTGCGCGGCTTTTGGTACATGAACAGCGAGAGGCTCTCCGGTGGCCCATAGGCGAGCCATTCTTCGATCGAGAGGCCATTGCCGCGCGATTTGGAGATGCGTTCGCCATTTTCGTCGAGGAACAGCTCGTAGTTGAAACCCTCCGGCGGCTCGCCGCCGATCGCCCGGAGGATTTTCGACGACAACTCCACGGAGGAAATCAGATCCTTGCCGGACATCTCGTAATCGACGCCGAGCGCCAGCCAGCGCATTGCCCAGTCCGCCTTCCATTGCAGCTTGCAGTGACCGCCGGTGACCGGCACCTCGCTGCGGCGGCCCTCATCCTCATAGACGATTGTACCCCGCGTGGCATTCCATTCGAGGATCGGCACTTGCAGCACGCGGCCCGAGCGTGGGCAGATCGGCAGGAACGGCGAATAGGTCGCACGTCGCTCCGGGCCAAGCGTGGGCAGAACGATGTCGCGCACCTTTTCATAATTCGCGAGCACGGTCATGAGCGCGTTGTCGAATCGGCCGCTCTTGTAGCATTCCGTCGCGCTCAAGAATTCATACTCAAATCCAAAGCTGTCGAGAAAGGCCCGAAGCCGCGCATTGTTGTGCGCGCCGTAGCTCGAATGCGTACCGAACGGATCGGGAATCGCGGTGAGGGGGAGTCCCAGATGTTCACGCAGCATGTCCTGGTTGGGAACGTTTCCCGGCACTTTGCGCAGGCCGTCCATGTCATCCGAAAACGAGCAGAGCCTTGTCGGAATTCCACTCATCAGCGCGAATGCCCGCCTGACCCAACTTGTCCGCGCGACCTCGCCGAAGGTACCGATATGTGGAAGGCCCGATGGTCCGTATCCCGTTTCGAACGTAATCGCCCCGGGTTCCGCCAGCCCGCGGTTCTGCCGGCGCTCGAGACGCGCCAGAACCTTCCGCGCCTCCTCAAAGGGCCACGCGTGAGCTGTGCGGGCGAGCTCAGGCGCGAATTCAGAAGCCATCGGAACAGCTGTGCCTTGATAATTTCGACGAGCACGAAAGCTAGGCTTTGCCGTGGGATTCCGTCAATGTGCGTTGCGCGAAGCACTGAAACTGCCAAATGCGGTTACCGTTTGCGCGCCGATTGCAATGGATGAATTCGAATTAAAGGAACTTGTCGACGTTCCCGCGCTCGTTCCGGCGCCGGGCGGCGCACATATTGCGCTTGCCGGCGGGTCTTGCCGTGAGACGGGTTGGGATGAGGCGCGCACGCTCTTTCGTTCGGGCGCTGTTCTGATTGCGAATACGGCCTTCGTCGGAGGAAGACTCGGGACGCACCCCCTCAAGCCGGTGTTCGATCTGCTCGAATTGTTCGCATTCGTCCGGCCGGCAACGCCCTTTGTTCCGAGTGCACTGGGTGTTGCCCGCGCGGTCGGTATCTCCGGCTCTTCATCTCCCGATGCCTCAGTGCGGGCGCTGCGTGAAGCGGCGGGCGTTCTCGTCGATCAACTGCGCAAACTTCCCGAGCCTGAGCGCGTGCGTCTTCAACCTCTGGCGGATTTGCTGGCGCGCGCGGGATGGCGATGGGGACCGCTCGTTGTCGGCGCGGTCGGCGAGTTGAAACGCGCCGCACCTCCGCCCTCGGCTCTGGCTGCTTGGCAGAGCCTTCCCCAATGGGAAGACGATGCGCCACCGCCCAAGCCCTCTTCGATACCCGTAGGGAGCGACGAAACGCGTGCGCGCCTCGCGCGTCTGATTGGCGCCTCGGGAGAAACAAGGCTCGAGCAGAGTGCCTATGCGGACGCGGCCACGCATGCTTTCGCTTCGCGCGAGCACGCCGGAGCGCCACGAGTTGCACTGCTCGAAGCGGGCACGGGCGTGGGAAAAACCCTTGGCTATCTCGCACCGGCCAGCCTGTGGGCGGAAAAGAACGGCCCGGGCCTGTGGCTCTCCACCTACACGCGCAATCTGCAGCGCCAGATCGTTCAGGAGATTGCCCGTCTTTATCCTGACCCCGCCGAGCGCGACGAGAAGGCGGTGGTGCGCAAGGGCCGTGAAAACTATCTCTGCCTGCTGAACTTCGAAGACGCTGCGCGCCGCAATTTGCTCGCATCGGGTCAGCGCATCGTGGCGCTCGGGCTGATCGCGCGGTGGATCGCAGCCGGCGCCGACGGGGACGTATCGGGCGCAGGCTTCCCCTCCTTTCTGGGAGCATCCTTCCCCGTGCGCGAGATCACGGATCGGCGTGGCGAATGCATCTACTCGGCGTGTCCGCATTACCGCGTCTGCTTTATTGAGCGTGCGGTGCGACGCTCGCGTCGTGCGCCCATCGTCGTCGCCAACCATGCCCTCGTCATTGCGCAAGCTGGGCGTGACTGGGCGTCGCCGGATGCGACGACCGACGTGCCAGTCGAGCGGCGCGTGCGCTATGTGTTCGACGAAGGACATCATCTCTTCGACGCAGCCGATTCCGGATTCGCCACGCATCTGTGCGGACGCGAGATGGCCGATCTTCGGCGCTGGATCAGGGGATATGAAGGCCGCGCGCGCGGCCGCATGAGAGGACTTGAAGAGCGACTTAAGGACGTTGTCGGCGACGACCGCGGCGCCCGCGCGCTGCTCGATGAGGCGAAGGCCACGGCCGGGGCTCTGGCGGGGGAGGGCGCGGTCACCCGCATCGTGAATGCCGCCGCCCGCAACCCCGGCGAGGCGTTCCTCGCTGCCTGTTATCAGCAAGTGCGGGCACGCAGCGGGGACAGCGATCCCCGTTACTCTCTCGAGGCGGAGACGCAGCCGCCCGGTGACGAGCTGCGCGAGGCTTCGCGCGAGCTTGCCAGGGCGCTCCTCGCGATTGCCAAGCCTCTGCTCGCGCTCGCGGGCAGCTTGCGTCGCAAAATGGACGTGGAAGCAAAGGACCTCGAGACCTCGCAGCGCGCGCGCATTGAGGCCGCGGCGCGCGGCCTGGAGCGCCGCGCAAAGCAGGTCCTGCCGGGATGGATTGCGATGCTCGATTCGCTGGCGGGGGGTGCGCGCGGGGAGGAGTTCGTGGACTGGCTGGAAATCGAACGCGAAGACGGCCGTGATATCGATGTTGGTCTCCGGCGCCATTGGGTCGATCCGACAATTCCATTTGCGAGCGACGTGCTCGCGCCTGCGCATGGCGCGCTCATCACTTCGGCAACCCTGCGCGATTCAGAGAGCGGCGCCGACGACTGGCAGTCGGCGGAGGTGCGCACGGGCGCCCATCATCTTGCCGAGCCGCCAAAGCGGGCGAGCTTCGGCTCGCCGTTCCGCTATGCCGAGCAGGCGCGCATCTTCGTGATTCGCGACGTCGAGCGGCGCGATCCGACCGCGCTGGCCAGCGCCTATCGCGAATTGTTCATCGCCGCCGGCGGCGGCGCGCTTGGATTGTTTACATCGGTGCGCATGTTGCGGGCCGTCGAGGAAAGAATTGCAGCGCCGCTCGCGCAGGCGGGGTTGGCGCTCTATGCGCAGCATGTGGACAGGCTCGATACGGGTACGCTTGTCGATCTGTTTCGCGCCGAGGAAAATGCGTGCGTCCTTGGCACGGATGCGCTGCGCGATGGCGTCGACGTTGTTGGCCGCTCGCTCCGTCTCGTCGTCTTCGACAAACTGCCATGGCCGCGGCCGACCATCCTGCACAAGGCGCGCCGCGCCCGCTTCGGCCGCACTTATGACGATCTTCTGACTCGGCTCAGGTTGAAGCAGGCTTTTGGACGGTTGATCCGCAGCCAGAACGACAAGGGCTGCTTCGTAATCCTCGAAGCCGCGACCCCGTCACGCCTTTTGAGCGCGTTGCCGGCCGAAGCCCCCGTCCTCCGCTGCGGTCTTGCCGAGGCGGTCGCCGAGGTCAAATCGTTTCTGGCCGACGAGCATCCGTGATGGGGAGCCCCTTGACGCTGAGGAGCATTCCTCGAATGCGATTCCGCTAAAGGTTGTTGGTTTCCGTTTGCTGACAGACGGAGATTTTCCGCTGCTGACCGCCTGGCTCGCCGAGCCTCATGTTCGCAAATTCTACCAGAAGGCACTCGTTACTCTGATGGACGTTGCTTCGGAGTATGGCCCATGCGTGCAGGGCGAGGATCCGACGATTTGCTACCTGGCGGTCAGTGGCACGACGCCGTTTGCCTATCTCCAGTGCTACCGCAATGCCGACTATCCGCAATGGGCTGAGATCATCGGCGTAACCGACGGCATCAGTGTGGATCTGTACATCGGTGAACCGTCATTTCTTGGCCGAGGCTTCGGACAGGCTGCATTGAGCGGCTTTCTGCGGCAGGTTGCGTTTGCGCATTTCAGAGCGGAAAGTCGCGCTTATATTTCCCATGAGCCAGGCAACGAGGCGGCGCTGCAATGTTCCGTGACTGTTGGCTTTCGTCCGCTGCAAACTTTCACCGAGAATGGTGTCGAATCCATTCTGCTGGCGGTGGGTAGGCGGTCGCTGAAGTGAGGGGACATCGCGGCTGCGGCGTGTCTGGTTTGTTTCGTAACGCGTCGGCGGCCGGCCGGTTGACGAGATTGTCGTTGAACCAATTGGAACAGACCGGCGCGAAAGGTGTGGCGGCGTCGAACCTGGCAACTTCAGCGGTACCAAGCGTGATGTGAGCTCATCGCGCCGAAGGCGAGACGCGAGACGATGAGGCCCGTCTGACCGAGGATTGCTTATGGCACTTCCTGGTTCCGCGCTTTCGGATGACTTTGTGCATAGCGGCACCGGGCGAGACGAGCATCTGCAACGACAGCATGCCGCTTCCGTGAAATTCACAACACGTGGAAGCGGCATTCCGCCCTGATGGCGGCGCGGACGAAAATATCGGGGGTTGCGCATCCCACATGGCCGCGGACGCGACTCGCGACTAGAATGTTCGCAGGATGGCGGAGATCGAGCACAGCCTGTTCGGCCGGGACGAGTCTGGCGAGGGTGGCGAGCCCTACGGTCGGCACTCGACCGGCATCTTGCCGAGCCATGTGCTGAAACAGCTTATCCGGGCGCGGCGCGAAGTGCTGGCCGCGGAGGAGATCGAACCCTCGCAAATTCAGCCTGCAAGCGTGGACCTCAGGCTCGGGCCTATGGCTTGGCGCGTGCGGGCAAGCTTTTTGCCGGGCCCGCAGGCGACGGTTCGCGACAAGCTCGCCACGGTTGCACTGCACGAGATCGATTTGACCGACGGCGCGGTGCTGGAAACCGGCTGCGTCTATGTCGTGCCTCTGCTCGAGAGCCTCGAGCTCAGTTTCCGCGTCTCGGGCATCGCCAATCCCAAGAGCTCGACAGGACGTCTCGACGTCTTCACGCGCCTCATTGTCGACCGGGCACAGTCATTCGACCGCGTCGATCCGGGCTATCGGGGGCCGCTCTATGCCGAGATTTCGCCGCGGACCTTTCCGATCCTTGTGCGTAAGGGATCGCGGCTGAACCAGCTGCGCATCCGGCGAGGTTCGCCGCAATTCACCGACACGCAGCTAAAGCGGCTGCACGCCGATACGCCGCTGGTCGACGGGCCGGCCGACATCGAAAACGGGCTGGCGCTCTCCGTCGATCTCAAGGGCGATCCCGCGCTGCAACAGGTGGGGTGGCGTGCCAAGCGTCACACGGGAATCATCGATATCGATCAGAGGGACGCACTAGAGGCACCCGATTTCTGGGACTCGATCCAGGCCAGCCGGTCCGGCACGATCGTGCTCGATCCGGACGAGTTCTACATTCTCGCCTCGCGCGAGGCGGTGTCGATCCCGCCGGAATTTGCTGCCGAGATGCTGCCCTTTAATCCGCTGGTCGGAGAATTTCGCGTGCACTATGCCGGCTTCTTCGATCCTGGCTTCGGGCATGAAGCCGGCCTCGGGCGCGGCGCGCGCGCCGTGCTCGAGGTGAGAAGCCACGAGGTGCCCTTCATCCTCGAACACGGCCAGATCATTGGCAGGCTAGTTTTCGAACGGCTGACCGAGCCACCGCCGGAGGTCTACGGTCAGGGAATTGGTTCCAACTATCAGCGTCAGGGCCTGCGACTGTCGAAGCACTTCAAACACGGTTAGCGACCAGGGTGCGAACCAGCATTGGTTGTTGCGGCGAATCCACACTTCGTCGGAATTTGTCGGAGATCGTCCGACACCCATTGCGTAACGCCACGGTCCCGGCACACTCCCGGCGCTGCAGCTTTCGCCTTGGGGGAATGAGGAGGCTGCAGTGACCAGGGTCCGCATTGAAGGGGGCAGCATGAGGCGGCTACGGCGCGAATAGCGCCGGCCGCCTCATGACATTTCTGGACACCGCTTCGGACAGCAGCAATTGGCATGGCCGCCACGCCGCGTGCTAAGCCCGACCGCATGCACGACTTCCTCCATACCTGCATTGCCTTCATCAGACTGCACGGCGCGTGGGCAGGGCCGGTCGTGTTCGCCGTCACGTTCGGCGAATCCTTCGTGGGGCTGAACCTGATCTGTCCGGGAACCGCCATTATGCTGATCACCGGGACGCTCGTGCGCGGGCAGCTCAATCCCCACGGCGTTCTCGACCTGTGGCCGGTTCTGATCGGCGGCATACTGGGCGGGATTGCAGGAGATGCGATCTCGTTCTGGTTCGGGCGAAGGTTCGGCCCGCTCCTCGAGAAGCATTGGTTTTTCGTGAGGCACCCCGAGATTCTTTCGCGCGGCTATGCTTTCTTCGACCGCTTCGGAACAGCCAGCGTGTTCGTCGGGCGTTTCTTTGGGCCGGTGCGGGCCTGCATCCCCCTCGTCGCGGGCATCATGGTGATGTCATGGCGGAATTTCTGGATCGCCAATATCGGCTCGGCGATTGTCTGGGCTCCGGCTCTCCTGCTTCTGGGCACGAGTTTCCGGCTGTTGACGAGAAGTCTGGGTCTTGTGCACGGGGAAGGGTTGGCCGAGAGCATCGCCGGGGTCGTATTCCTCACGATCCTTGTTTGGGCGGCGCGGCGCTACGGCGTGCTCGAAAAGGTTCGTCATGCGTGGCGAAGGCGCATGGGCAAGATGGCGCAACATTGATGTGGCGGCTTCTTTGCGCTCTTGCCGTCACCGCTTTTTCGATCACGCTGCTGTCCCCTCCGGCGCACGCCGATGGATCGTTGCTTTTGTCCAGCTGGGTCCAGATGGCTCCCGGCGGATGGTCCGAGGCACGCGCTGTCGTCCACGGCGCCAAATGTCCCGACGCCGTGATAGACCGCGCAGACACCCCGATGCGGCTTCGCGCTCCGCCAGCTCCGCAATTTGCAAATCTTCTGTGCGCCGTGACGCTTCCGAAGGGCGCCCGGAATGCATCGATTTTGGGACACGCTTTGCCCCTGCCGGATTTCGCGCCGCACCGGATCATGGTGATTGGCGACACGGGTTGCCGCATCAAGGGCTGGACCGTGCAGGCCTGCAACGACCCGGCGAAATGGCCCTTTCCGCACATCGCGCAAGTGGCCGCGAAATTGAAGCCCGACCTCGTCATCCATGTCGGAGATTATCTCTACCGCGAATCCGCCTGCCCATCGGGCAATCGTGCCTGCGCGGGAAGTCCGTCAGGCGACAACTGGGCAAGCTGGCAGGCGGATTTCTTCGCGCCCGCTGCTCCGCTTCTCGCCGCAGCGCCCTTTGTGTTCGTGCGCGGGAACCACGAGGAATGCGCGCGTTCAGGCAAGGGATGGCTGCGGTTGCTTGGGCCCCTTTCCGACGATCCGAAGGCGCCCTGTACCGACCATGTCGCGCCGTGGGGAATTCCAATGGCAGGGTTGACGCTCGCGGTCATGGACGACGCACATGCGCCGGATCCCGTTGCACCTGGCGATCTCGTCACACTTTACAGGGCCGATCTCGCGGCAGTCGGCAAGATGGCGCCGCCGGTCTGGCTGGCCATGCACCGCCCGATCTGGGGCGTCGTCCAGCTTGGCTTCGGCATGGTGGTCGGCGGCAATCGCACCATGATGGCGGCGCAAAACGAAGGCGGCATTCCCGATAATGTTTCTCTTTTGCTCTCCGGTCACATCCACACGTTCGAGGCGATCAATTACCAGAAGGATGCACCGCCGCAGATCATCGCTGGCGAGGGCGGCGACCTGCTGGATCAGGCGCCGCGCGATCTTTCGGGCCGCACCGTGGGCGCGCTGAAGATTTCATCGGGTCTGTCGTTGCCGGGTTACGGGTTTCTCCTTCTGACGCGCGACGCCGAGCGATGGTCCGTCGAGGTGATGACGGCCGATGGCGTACGCGAGGCACATTGCGCCTTTGTCAACCGGCATCTCGATTGCCACGCGAAATAGACTGATGGCCGCTTCTGGAGTTGCATTCGTATCAAAATTAATAACTGTCATGGTCCGCGCAAGCGCATAGGCGCTAAGATAACGCAGGCCGAGAGACCCCTCACCCATTTCGGAGCGGTAGCGAGGACTCGAATGTTTCCCCTCTCCCACAAGGGGAGAGGGGACCTTCACGCTGATTTCCTGACGTCGATGCAAGACTCCGATTCCCCTCTCCCCTCGTGGGAGAGGGATGCAGATACGTGCAAAGAATTCTGCTCCGGCGCGGGTGAGNNGCGCAAGCGGGCCAACCAGATGCCCTGTCGCCGGGCCACGACAAATTTTAATCCTCGATCTGCTCAAAAAATGCCCTATGCGATTTGACGGACGGCGCGGACGATGCGGGGCATCTCGTTGAGATGATCGGTCGCGAAACTTTCGAGCGATCCCTGATAGAACTGCGCATAACCCCGCAGTGTGAGCGCCTCGTGGAAGCGCGCGAATTTCTCTGAACCGCCGGGCAGGCCGTAGATATAGACGGGCCGGCCCGTCGCACAGGCTTCGGTGATCATGTTCACCGAGTCCGCGGTGACGACAAGAACATCCGCAAGCCCCAGAATGCCGTAATACGGATTGTCGCCCGTGCCGTCCCACAGGAACGTGCGCGTGTCGGCGAGAGCGGCCCGCAGGATTTCGAGATTTTCCGTTCCCGTGCGGCGAGACGTCGTGACGAGGAGGCTCGCCCCCGATGCGGCCGCATTGCATGCGAGTTCGGCGGCGAGCATGTGCGCATCATCGGCCGCGAATCTGTAGGCAGCGTTGCCCCCCCCGATCAGAACGCCGATACGAGGTCGCGGCTGTTCACCGATGCGCGACACGAGAAGGGCGGCTTCGCGCGTCAGCCGCTCCTCAGTGACGCGGTGGAGCGCGCCGATCGTGTGNNATCACGTTCGCTCCGCCGAGAAGATCATGTATCGGCGTGACGACCAGATCGAAATACCATGGCGAAATGCCCGGGTTCTGGATCTGCACGTTGCGCGTGCGCGGATTCATGCGACGCACATAAAGGGAGCCCGGAACGCTGATCCGGCCCGTCGCGATCACCAGATGGGGCCAGGGCGGTGCGAGCGGATCTCCGGTGAGGGCGTGCCGCAATCCCAGCCGCAGGTGCGGCGCAAATCGCCGCCAGGGTTCGCGCAATCCGATGCGTTTGATTGTGGGGTCGATGCCGAGCGCCTCGGCAAGGCCCAAACACTGGCTTTCCATCCCGGCTTTGCCATCGGTAATGACCCAGCAGGACGTGAAGGGGGCGACCACTTCAGAAGCCGAACATGTGATCCAGGCTGAAGCTGCCCTCGCCACCTTCAACGCCATGGTAGCCGAAGAGCCGGCAGGTCTCGTCGCGCACGAGAATATAGGGGTGCGCGCCGGCACGCGCGATGAGGGCGTCATCGAAAAAGTCCTGCACGCGCCACAGACGCGATCCGGATGCGGGAATCGTCATCTCGGCGCGCGCGATCTCTTCACCGCCGGTTGAACGCAGAATAAGTGCGGTCTGCGAGAACGCATGCCAGGCCAGCGACACGGGATAGATGAGATGACAGAACGTGCTCCAGGGCTGGGGCGCAATGCGCAGGAAGAGGCGCGTCGAGAGTCCCGGCGGCGGACCGGAATANNAATTCGCCGTAACTGCGGTAACTCACGCCCGCTTCCTGGCAGCGATCCCAAATATATCCGACGGCGGGAAATGCCATCGGATAGGAACCTTCGCCGGGATAGCCGATTTTTTCGACCGGCTCGCCGCGATAGGTGAGCGCGCAGTTGAACATGTGCGAGCCGAAGCTGGTTTCGGCCGAATGGCCGCTCCTCCGGTTGCGGTAGCGGAAAAGCGCATGCAACCAGCCGTCCGCATCGTCTCCCGCGTCGAAATCGTAAACCAGCTCCACATGGCCGAACTTCGTCTTGAGCGAACTTCCTGCAAGCGAGGACACGTCGAGCGCCGAGCTATGATCGCGCGCCAGCGCGCCGAAGCGATGCTCCGCCACGCGCACACCTTCCGCATCATAGACGAGCGCCTTGACGGGAAGGCTGCGTTGCACGGTCGACATGGGCGTGGGAAGCGCGATGGTGGTGTAGTCGTCGGGCGGCAGCAGTGCGGCTGGAAGCACGTGGCCTTTGCCGAAGAGAGGACCAAGTCGTGCAAGTTCGGGATCCGTTTTCAGGTCGCTGCGCTCGACGTTTGGATGGGCGATGCGCGAGCGGCCGTTCCGGGCCGTGACTTCGTAGCGCGGCCGCACGACGTGTTTGCCGGCGTGAATCTCGATCTGTGCGGGCCACGGCAGATCCGGCAGCAGATTTCTTACGCTCAAAGCATGCGTGGCAAAGGGCGCGATCGGCTCGTTCAGCCACGCGACCCCGTTGGCGCCCATGCGCGCAAGGCCGATATCGCCGGCCGGGATGGCGAGAGGATGGCTGTTCTGGATCCAGAGAACGACGTCCTCGTCTGCGGCAGGCGCAGGCAGCCCGGCGTAGAGATCGGCCGGCCAGGAATTTGCATCATGCGTGGCGGACAGCGTTTTCCCGTCGTCGCCATAAAGATCGAGGGCGTATTTGACGTTGTCGTGGCCGGCGGCGCCCACGACATGCACGAAGAGCTGGCCGGCGAACGCGGGCAGATTGAAGCGCGCACGCACCGTACGGCTGTCGATGACGAGGGAGGATTCGGGGCCTCCGCATTTTTCGGTCCATGTCGCGAGCGCTCGGCCGTCCTGGCCAAAGAGACGGCACCACAGACGGACATCGGTGGCGCCATAGCGCGTCCAGTAATTCGCCGTGAAAAGTCGCGTGTGGCGGTCCGCTTCATCGCGAAAGAAAACGAAATTGGTCGCAAAATTGAGTGGCACGAGATAGCGCGCGCGATCGGTCTGCATGTCGACCGGAAGCTTGAGCGGTTCGAAGCTCAATATCTCTGTCTGCTCAGGGAGAATGTGGCGGATGGGTGCGAGCGTTTTTGCGGGATCGAAACTCGCGACGAGAATTGCCTGCGGACGGTGCGCCGCAATCGCCGTCACCGGTTCGGCCGGCACGCCGCGAAAGTTTCTCGTGAGATGGTCGACGTTCTGGACGAAGTAATGTGCAATCCCGGCGCCGGCGAGCGGATAGAAAGTATCGAACGCCGCGGCAATTCCATCCGGATCGTAGATCGCAACGGAGCTACCCGCGCAGAGCCTTTCAATCAATGCGTGCGCAGCCGGCGCGGCCAGGGGATGCGAGAGGGCCTTGTAGACCGCGCTGCCGCCAACATCGTTGCGAAACGTCTCAATGCGCAGCGGCACTGGCGCGCTCCGGCACGAGACGTTTGAAAAATGCACTGAAGCGGTGACGTGCCTCCTCGCGCGCCACGACGCTCGGATCGGACACCCAATTCACCTGGATGACGCGCCGTTGGCCGTGGAAAGGCGCAAATCCATGCCAGGCGTTCGGTGCGTTGCGGAAGATCACCAATGTGCTTTCCGCGGCAGGCACTTCGGCTGCGTAATCGTCGAGCCGCTTCGTGGAGCGCAAAAGCCTCAACCGCGCACTCGCGCATTCCCAGCTGCGATTTGTGTAAAGCAGCATGGTGACGAGCTTCGTGTCGCTGTCCGTGTGGATGTGTCCGTCCCGTGCCGTGCACTGGCCGCGAACCGTCGCCATGACCGGCCTTCCTTCGAGATCGATGCCGAATTTTCCGGCAACGAGCGCGCGCATCCTCTCGCCGGTAAGTTCGCCGATCAGCTGCGCAAATGCCGGACCGTAGGACAACGTCGACAGTGGAAAGCTCCCCGAGCGCGTGATTTTGGGGTAGTCGGCGTCGATCGCGTCGCGCGCGTCGGCGCCGACAAAACCCGGGACGATCGCGTAGGGGAAGGGTTCGGTGGCGATCTCGGTTGTGTTCAGGCGTTCGTAATCCAACATCTGCCGCTGTTCGTCCATGAAGATATCGTCTGGCCGCGAAGCCCCGATTTCCGGCGGCCAGCGTGGCCCCAGACCTATCAGCGGCGGACCGGAAAGTGTAGGGCTTTTTTCCTGCTTTCCCCTTCAGCCGACGATCTGAGCCGTTTGCGATTCTTCATCGTGTCGACAATGTAGAAGGGCAAATAAAGTATCAACACCAGCACGACGCCGAGTCCCGCGACCTCTGCGATGTAGATGGGCCAGGGCCCCATCAGGTCGAGAAGCGAGGGTCTAGCGGGCTTGGTGCCGAGATAGCCGAAATTCGTGTGGAAAATCCGGTTCGTTGCAGGCGTCACGACGAGATAGACGAGAGATGCTGCGAGCACGCGCGGAATCGACGCGGGGTAGGGCCGCATTCCGGCGCCGAGCACGAGAAACAGAACCGATGCGATCGCGCCGCCGTGGAAGGCGAAAAATACGATGAAGCGGAGATCGGGAAAGTCGTAGAACAATTCGGGCGTGACGAGCGCCTGCAATGTTCCGGTCAACGCCCAGAAATACGCGAGCTCGAAGCTGCGCTGGCTGGGCCGGATCAGCGTGACGATTGCAGCGATCGATGCCCAGCTGCACAAATCCATCGGCAATAGCGTGCCGGCAGATACCCAGCCGCGCGCCACGATCAGCCAGTACCAGAGAATCCAGGTCGCGATCAGCTCTCCCGCAAGGAACAGGCGGATTGCGCGCGTCAAGCGCGGGTTCACGCGCGCGAACGCCGCAAGCACAAGGGGCACGCAGAAGCTGAGGGCGATTGCGGCGATGTGCGCCGGGCCAAACCAGACGAACGTCCTGTCCATGGTCCAATCGTAATCCATGGCCGGGCGGCCCGAGAACTGGATGTTTTGCGGGCAAAATCTGCCGCAAAACTATATTGACTACATCGAATCAGTAGTGTTTAATCGTTCAATGCGAAGGGACATGCCGTGACAAGCGAGGCGCTGACGGTGAAATCATCCGCTGGCTCATTCTCCAACCCCCGGAAAGAGCCGGCAGATTACCGGACGACAAGATCCCCCATGCTCGTCCCCTCCAACTTTGCCGCCAGCGCCTCGCTTGTCACGGAAGACGATTTCGAACTCGGCGGAGAGTTTCTGGAAGTCTGGGCCTGCGCCTGCGAGCGCGTAGTCGGATTTCTTCTCGGCGCGGCGGTCGTCGCGGCGGCCTGGGTCATCTGCACGTCCCTCACTTGAGAAGGGAGCACTCCGGCCTCATGCTGGATCGCGCGAAACGCAGCGGCATGGGGCAGCGATGCGGCGGAAACCTGCCGCGACGGGAAAGGCCGGACGTTCGGCGGACGACCTGCCGTCGCTGATCGCAGGTCTGTCGCGGCATTATTCCTTCCAGGCTCCGCTTTCGGATCCGCTCAGCCTCATCCTGTGGGAAAACATCGGCTATCTGATCGACGACGCGCGACGGCAGGCCCTGTTCGACGAATTCCGCGCGCGCATCGGCATCCACGCCGAGAAAATCGCGCGCGCCCCACATGCGCTACTCCTGGACATTGCGAAACGTGGCGGAATGCGGCCCGAGTTACGCGTGGAACGCTGGCGGCGCATCGCCGAAATTGTTCTCGACACATGTGGCGGAGATCTTTCGGCGGCGCTGCGCGCGATGCCGGCGTCAAAAGCGCGGACCCTCCTCAAGCGATTTCCCTCCATCGGCGACCCCGGGGCCGACCGGATTCTTTTGTTCTGCGGCATCGACGTGCGGCCGTCGCTCGACTCCAACGGGTTGCGCACTCTGGTGCGCCTCGGATTTGTCGTTCCCGGGGCATCCTACGCCGCGACCTACAGGGCTGCGATTGCCTGTCTCGATCGCATGGGTCCTCGCAAAGCGGACTGGCTGATCTCCGCGCACATGCTCCTCCGCGAGCACGGCCGAAATCTCTGCAAGCGCGCCGTTCCTCTGTGCCTGGCGTGTCCGCTGGACAAAGCTTGCGCGCATGCGCCGGCAGCAGGGCTTTAGCACCATGGCACGGGATTTCGACTTGGCCGCGTTGCAGCGCGGCGGTATCTTCGCATAGTCACCGCGGCATGCTACACAGCATGCACCGCGGGCGTAGTTCAGTGGTAGAACGACAGCTTCCCAAGCTGTATGTCGAGGGTTCGATTCCCTTCGCCCGCTCTCGACTTAGCTGGTTTCGCCGCTCAGTTTTGCACTAAGTTTTGCAGAATTCGTTCTCTGCTCGTACTCATCGACGAGTCGGATCAGTTCTGCCTTGCGCTCGTCTTTTTTTACATACGCTCGACGCGCATGATCTCGCCAATCGCCGCAAGTCTTGGTAGTGTTGCCGAGGGAGGACCGAATGAGAAATTGGGATGCCGTGAATCTACTTCTTCAATTGGCTTTCGGAATGTGGATTCTCGGTCCTCCAGCCGCAGCAAATGAAACCTACACGGTATTCGACCCCCAGGGCTCCACGGCAACTTATGCGACCGCGATCAACAACGATGGCGCTGCCGTGGGCTACTGCGATTGTGGTGGCTTAAATGGGTTCTTGAGAGGGGCGGACGGAACAATCACCATATTCGCGGTTCCAAACTCACAAGAAACATTCGCACTCGCGATCAACGACGGCGGAACGGCTGTGGGGTATTATGAGGATTTCAGTAACAACATAGCCGGCTTTCTGCGAACCGCGGATGGAAACATATCCATATTTTCGGTACCAAAATCGACGAGAACGATTCCGCTTAGCATCAACTCGAAAGGTGCCGTTGCGGGGTGGTATTACGACAGCAAGTTTGAGAGCCACGGCTTTGTACGGGAGGCCAGCGGCAAGTTTGTCAAGTTTGATCCTTCTGGATCAATTCTGACGCAGGCCACAGGAATCAACGGTTCAAAAATCGTCACGGGATGGTATCAGCCAAGCATTGGTCCAATTCACGGTTTTATGCGAACCTCTGACGGATCAATAACATCGTTCGATCCAACTGGCTCAGCGAATACCTATGCTTGGGGCATAAATCACGATGGCGCAGTTGTGGGTTATTTCTATGATGATTTGAACATCCGCCACGGATTTGTACGTGCATCTGATGATTCTATTGTTGAATTTGATCCCAAAGATGCGACCGATACGGCTCCTTACGCCCTGAATCGCGAGGGAGCAATCACCGGCGCTTACGTAGATAAACAAGCGGTGCGGCACGGATTTGTTCGAAAACCCGATGGCACAATCAAAAAACTCGATCCGCCGAATTCCATTAGTACTGTTTCCTCCGGCATCAACGACCGTTCCGTGGTAACAGGGTTTTTCTCTGACAGCTTAGAAATATTGCATGGCTTCATTGGAAGCCCATAAGGAACCCGCGGCTATCCGCGCGGTAGGAGTCCCGCATGGGCAGAGCTCGCCGGGCTATCAATAACTTTATGGCGACATTCAGAAACCGATTGGCTGATTTGGCCAGCCGCGCGCGAAGCGTGATCGAACGCACTTTGTTCCTGTTCGTGCTCAGCATCGCCGTCCCGCTCTGGTTTTCCGATGGTGACGCCATGATTGTCATCGGCGGCGTCATTCTAGGAGCGCTTCTTACAGTTCTGGCCCTTGTTACTACCACCAATCTTTCTACTGGCAGCCGTTTTGTATGGGGCGCGATTGTTATAGTGGCCATCGCTGCCGACGGAGCATTTGTGAATTGGCACAAGCACCCAGAGGCATGGCCGTTTAGAACAGAATTGACGCTGCCGGCAACGCCGTTTGCTTCTCCTCCCGACACCAAACTAGTGTCGGTTAAGATCATCAGCCATCTTATGCAGGTGTCACCAGTACAGCCGCACGCCATGACAATCTTCGCGGCGATGGGGTATCTTCCAAACCAAAAATACGTTCTGCATCCAATCTCGAATTTGATTTATGTCGAACTAACGGGGGAAAACCCCAAACCTGTCTCTGCTGCTGGCTATACGATTCAAGGTTACAATGGTGATTGGAAAGATGTTTGCACGGTTCATTTCGTAGAGTTAAACCTTGTCAACGTACAAAACGACCGAAATCCGAAGTCATTGTTGGTATTCGAGTTACCATCCCAAAATATGGATGCGGCACTAAGTAGTACTGCTATCGAGTATGGTCATAGCATCAAAGCGTTTGTTGCGATCTGGTGCCCCGAAACGCGCGGCGTATGTTCTTATGGCAAACTTCGCATGCATATACGCGATACGCTCGGAGGAGATTTATATGCTGAATTGCACAATGTTGCTTCATCGAACATGACGCAACTGGAACGCGGTGCCCTCATCGTCGGAAGGAAACATCACATCCCAGCCACGGCGACGACGTTCGACTATACATGCCCGGAAGTACACTAGATATCCTCCAACCGCAGCCCATCCATTTCCAATGCCGCCAGACAGGCAAGGAAGAACGTAGCCGCAATCGTCCCACGCGCGAGCGTGGCCGTGATGCGGCATCAGGAGTTTCGAATTTCACACGCGCGAGTTTTGCATCCGATTCACAAGTTATTGAAATGTAAGGGAAGGCAGGGGCGTTTTTTTGCGGCTAAGCCGTTGACGATCAAGGCGAAACATGAGCTTCCCAAGCTGTATGTCGAGGGTTCGATTCCTTTCGCCGCTCCAATCAATTCAAGTTGGTGTTTCAGGTTTTGACGAACCGCGCCTTCACAAAGTTCCACGCGAGGCCGGCTGTCACAAATCCTGCGATTTCGAGTGCAGCAAGAGATCCAATGTCGTTCTTTGGCAGCGTGTCGGATGGCCCGGCGAGAAGCGGCGGCGAAAAGAGGGGGTGAAAGCGTGACTCGAAATACGCGTTGGAGACCAGTTCGTTCGAATCCTGGAATGCTTCCTCGATCTGCCTGGCAACGGCGCTGGAGATGATGAATCTGCTGCCGCCGCGGCGCCGCTGAAGCACTCTCACGATACGTCCTCGGAAGGGAGCGATGCGCCTGGCGATTCCTGGCGACAGGCGGCGGTTCATCGCGCGCAGGAAGGCGAGCGATTCGGCGTCGAGCGATTCGTTGAAACGGTGAACCGGCTGAAGCCTCGCGTGATCGAAACCGGTCGCGCTGGCGAAATCGGCGAGAAGATCGCCACCGGGGAAATCCGTCGGCTCGAACCGCCGGGCGAAGATGTTCTCGCGTCCGAACGCCTGCGCCCATCGGCCGAGCAGCCGCGAATAGTCGGCGAGCCCGGGCGGACCCCGAAAGTGAAATTCCTTCGTGCCGCCTTCCCACACGATGTTCGTGTACCGGCTGACCAGAAAATCGGTTTGGTTTCGGAGATAAACGACAATCTTCGTCTCTCGCGCAATGCCGTCGCACAACGCCTTGATGCGCGCGAGTTCGGCAGGCGAGCGAAGCCGGGAGCTCAAAAGCTCATTCGAGAATACGAGTGTACTTGCGCCGCTGGCAGCGGTTTCCTTCTCGAGAGAATCCGCGAATTCCGCGCGGAAACGGCTCACGCTTTCCTGGTCGCCGATGCCGAGCGTGCGCCGCGCCCCTTCGATCCGCGCATCGTCGAGAGCGAAGGCGGTCAGCCCATAGTGATTGGTCGCGCCTGGCGTCTGTGGATACAGATAGCCCTGCGACAGGAGCGCGGCCCTGTTCAGTGCAAGATAGTTCCGGATCGAGGTGCTGCCGGTTTTTTCAGTCCCGATATGCAGCCAGCACTGCGCAATCATTCATGCCCCTACATCGCACCGTCAGGCGACTTCCATCCCGGGATACACACGACCCGGACGGGCGCATTGACGCCCGGGACGCCCCCAATCGGGACATGCTACATTGGATCGTCGAGGCGAGGTAACGCGGGGCGCTGGCGTGGCTGTAGCGACGTTGGACGACGTGGAGGCGCCTGCCCGGGCTGGCTTGCCGCTGCGTCACGTCGCGGCCGTGGCGGCAGGCAATGCGCTCGGGTTCTACGATTTTCTTACCTACGCGTTCTTTGCGGTCCAGATCGGACATACTTTCTTCCCCTCGCGCGATCCCGCGTCCAGTCTTCTTCTCTCGCTTGCGACGTTCGGCGCGGGCTTTTTCACGCGCCCCCTGGGCGGGATCGTCATCGGCATTCTGGGCGATCGAAAGGGGCGCAAGCCCGCGATGTTCGTCTCCTTTTCGCTCATGGGCGCGGCGATCGTCGGGCTGGCGCTGACGCCGTCCTACCGCGCCATCGGCGTTGCCGCGCCCATTCTGGCGATCTCGTTCCGGCTGCTGCAGGGTTTCGCACTCGGCGGGGAAGTCGGTCCGACCACGGCTTATCTGATTGAAGCCGCGCATGAGAGAAATCGCGGCCTCTTCGGCTCGCTGCAATACGCGACGCAGGATCTTGCCATACTGTGCGCGGGACTGGTCGGTGTCGCGCTCGCCAACATTCTCGATGCATCGGCGCTCGACGCCTGGGGCTGGCGCATCGCATTTCTGATCGGCACCGCGATCGTGCCCTTCGCCCTGCTGATCCGGCGCCAGCTTCCGGAAACGCTCGATGCGCGGCCGCCCGTCCGCAAGGCACGTGAGCCGTGGCGGCCACATTTGCGTGTCGCCCTCTTTGGGCTCCTGCTGCTCGGCAGCGGTACGATCGCAAGCTATGTGCTCATTTACATGACCACCTATGCCACGACGACGCTGCACATCGCCTCAAATTACGCGTTTGGCGCGACGGTGGTCGGAGGGTTCTGCGGAGTCTGTTTTGATCCAGTCAGTGGCTGGCTGTCCGACCGTTTCGGACGAAAGCCGGTGATGATGGTGCCATGGGCGCTGCTTTTCTTTGCGGTGCTGCCGGTATTCATGCTCATGGCGCATTTCCGCTCCGCCGGGGCGCTTTATGCAGCCACAGCCGCGATGCAAATCCTCGTGTCGCTGGGCTCGCCTGCGGTTGTCACAGCAATCACCGAAGCGCTCCCACCGCACATCCGGTCCGCAGCGCTGTCAACGATCTATGCCGTCGCCATTTCCACTTTCGGCGGAACGACGCAGTTCGTGATCACCTGGCTCATCGCGCGAACGGGTAATCCGCTCGCCCCGGCCTGGTATCTGATGGGCGCGATCGTGGTGGGATTGGTGACCATGTTCGCATTCGAAGAAACCGCTCCCGCCGCGGTGTTGTCGCGGCGAGGGCGATAACGCGGGCGAAGGGACCGAAGCCCGCTCGCCCGCATCACGCAATCCTATCGGTAGCACCAGCGCCGGCCGCACATCCAGCGATCACGCCAATAACGGCCGTGCCAATAGTAGTTGTAGTAGCCGCCATGCCAGCGATAGCCCCAGCAGCGGTGACGCCAGCCGCAGTAATGGCCAGGCCCCGGAACGCCGACGCTTACCCCAACCACGACAGCCGAAGCCGGCATTGCGGCGGCGAGAGGCGCGACGACCAATGCCGCGGCCAGAAGCGCATGTTTCAATTGCATCAGATACTCCTCATCTTTGTGCCGCCTGCACCCACAGAACGCACCTCCGCGAGCGAGTCGGCTTCGAGTTAGCAAATGTTTATCACACTATCCGCTCCGCCTGCAAAAAATCCTGCCTCATTGGCCGCCGTCCGCCTCCTCCAGGACAACTTCGTGCCCCCAAAGGCGCTCCAGATGCGTGCAGACGAGATCCCGCGTCTTTGCGTGCAGCGGGATTCCCCGATGCATGAGATGCACGAGACGAAGTTTGCGGTTCCCTTTCAGATCTGCGTCGGCGACCTGAATGTTCGGATCTGTGAGGCCCACATCATACTGCCGCGCCAACGAACTGCGGATGCGGCGATAGCCGCTTTCGTCGTGGATGGCTGAAACCCTGCAGGACTCATCACCTGCCTTGTCGTGGAGCTCGAACAGCCGGAACTCGCGCATGAGTCTCGGGCTCAGAAACTGCTCGATGAAGCTCTCGTCGCGATAGTTCGCCCACGCATCGCTCAGCGCGCCCATCCAGTCTTGCGAGCCGGCAATTTGCGGAAACCAGTCGCGATCCTCCGCGCTCGGCGTTTCGCAGATTCGCCTGATGTCGGCCATCATTCCGAATCCGAGCGCGTAGGGATTGAATCCGTTCCAGCGCGGATCGTTGAAGTCGGGCTGGTAGATGACGCCCGTGTGGCTGTGGAGGAATTCGAGAAGCGATCCCTCAGTAATAAGGCCGCGGTCGTAAAGCATGTGCATGATCGTATGGTGCACAAAGGTCGCGCAGCCTTCATTCATCACTTTGGTTTGACGCTGCGGATAGAAATACTGCGCGAGGCTGCGCACGATTCTAATGAGCTCGCGCTGCCAGGGGCGCAGCCCGGGCGAATATTTCTCGAGGAGGTAAAGAATGTTTTCCTCTGGCAGTTTCATTTCGCTGCCGAAATCCTCTTCCGGATCGATGGTGGGCGGCGCGGCCGGAGGGTCGATGCCGGCGGGCAGCGTCCGCCACAATTCGTTGCGCGATTCCTCCTCGTGTTCCATGCGGCGCCGTCGCTTTTCCAGCACCCGTTCCTTTGAGGGCTTCGGCGGCCGCCGATAACGGAAGACGCCATGCTCCATGAGCGCATGCGCAGAATCGAGAACCGCCTCTACCTCGGCGCGCCCGTGGCGATCCTCGCAGGCCGAGATATAGCGCTTGGCGAAGGCGAGATAATCGAGAATGCCTTCGGCATTGGTCCACTGCCGGAACAGGTAGTTGTTCTTGAAAAAGTGATTGTGACCGAAGGCGGCGTGCGCGATGACCAGCGCCTGCATGGTCATCGTGTTCTCCTCGAGCAGATAGGAGATACAGGGACTGGAGTTGATCACGATCTCGTAGGCAAGGGCCGAATATCCGTGGCGGTAGAGCTGTTCCTCCCGCGCGAAAAGCTTTCCGAACGACCAGTGGCTGTACATCAGCGGCATGCCCAGCGAGGAATAGGCATCCAGCATCTGCTCGGACGAGATGATCTCGATCTGGCTGGGATAGACGTCGAGCTTGAGGTCTTCGACCGCGATCTTCTCGATTTCGCGGTAGACGCGATCGAGCGAGGGAAAATCCCATTCCTGTTCGGTGAAAAGCGGCGAGCCACCCATCACGCGATCTCGCTCTTCTTGAACAGCTCGTGAAAGACCGGGAAGATGTCGGACGGCCGCGCGATCCTCTTGGTCGCGAAATTCGGCCACAGCGCCGACACCGTGCGGTAGGCGCGCCAAAGCTCGGCGCCGGAATCCTCGTTGGCGAACACCTCCATTTCGCGCTCGTCCAGAATCTCGATATAGGCGTAATACTGGCAGAGCGGCATGATCTCGCCGTTCAGCATCTCCGCGCAATGGCGCGCGTCGCCGGACTGTGTGTAACCGTCGGATGCCTGCGCCGCATAGATGTTCCAGTCGGCGGTCGTATAGCGCTCTTTCTGGATCTCCAGCATCTTCTCGAGGGCGGACGAGACGATCGTCCCGCCGGACTGCCGCGAATAGAAGAATTCGTGCTCGTCAACCTCCTGCGCGTCATGGGTGTGGCGGACGAACACGATGTCGACGCGGTCATAACGCCGCTTCAGGAACAGATGGAGAAGCATGTAGAAGCGCTTGGCGAGATCCTTCTCCCGCTCCCCCATCGAACCCGACACGTCCATCAGGCAGAACATGACCGCGCGACTGGCCGGCACAGGCTGTTCGGCGAATGCATTGAAGCGGACGTCGACCGGATCGATGAAGGCGATCCACTTGCGGCGCGCGATGGCGCGGGCAAGCTCCTCCTTCAGCGCGAGAATTTCCGAACGGGTCTCCTCTGTCTGCAGGGTCACGCGCTCGAGCGCATCAAGACGTGCCTGCAGAATCTCGATGTCGGCGGCCCGCGGACGTTTGAGGGCGAGTCTCCGTCCGAAGGCATTGCGCATCGTGCGGACGAGATTGATCTGGGTCGGCGGGCCCGAGGTTGTGAGGCCCGCACGCCTCCAGCTCTTTCTGGGCGTTTCCTTGAGGCTCGTGCGCACCAGATTGGGAAGCTCGAGATCCTCGAAGAAGATTTGGAGAATCTCGTCCTGCGTCATCGTGAACTCGAAATCATCTTCGCCGTCGCCGGAGTCGGCGGCTTCCTTTCCGCGGCCGCCATCCTCGCCCCAGCGAGGCTTCCTGATTTCGTCCCCCGGAACGAACTCCTTGTTGCCCGGGAGCACGAAATCGCGTTCGCCGCCGGCCTTTGGATCGAGGCGGAACCGCGGTTCCTTTGTACCCTTGGTCGAAATCCTGACCTTGCGGTCCTTGCCGATGTCGGCGACGCCCGCCTCCTTCAGCGATTTCTGCACTGACTCGCGAATCTGCGCCCGCGCGCGGCGCAGGAAGCGCTGGCGGTTGGCGAGACTCTTGCCCTTGGGATTGAGGCGCCGGTCGATGAAATAGCTCATGACGGGCAGCCGCATGTTTCGCAGATGCAGGCGACGGATGTCATTAGGATTTCGATGTCCTGCGCCATGAATTCTGCTTTCCCGGCGCAGCGACGCGCAATCACCCCGCCTTGTTGACCCGCATGTACCATTCGACAAGCCGGCGCACCTGCCTCGATGTGTAGCCGCGCGCGAGCATGCGCTTGACGAACTCGTTGTGCTTGGTTTCGGTGTCGGAATCCTTCTTCGATTCGAAGCTGATGACGGGCAGAAGGTCTTCCACCTGGCTGAACATCCGCTTTTCGATGACGTTGCGGATTTTCTCGTAAGCCGTCCAGGCCGGATTTTTGCCGTCGTTGGCGGCGCGATAGCGCAGGGCGAATTTTACGACCTCGTTGCGGAAGTCCTTGGGGTTGGCGATGCCGGCCGGCTTCTCGATCTTGGAGAGTTCGCCGTCAAGCGCCGCGCGATCCAGCAGCTGGCCGGTGTCGGCATCCTTGTAGTCCTGATCCTCGATCCACGCATCGGCATAGGCGATGTAGCGGTCGAAGACGTTTTGGCCGTATTCACCGTAGGATTCCAGATAGGCCTTCTGGATTTCCTTGCCGATGAATTCCGCGTATCGCGGCGCCAGGTCCGCCTTGATGAATTCGAGGTATTTTCTCTCCAATTCATCAGGGAACTGCTCGCGCCGGATGGACTGCTCGACCACGTACATGAGATGCACCGGATCGGCGGCGACTTCCGTGACGTCGTAATTGAACGTTTCGGACAGGGTCTTGTAGGCGAAGCGCGTCGAAATTCCCGTCATGCCCTCATCGATGCCCGCGGCGTCGCGATACTCCTGCAGGGTCTTCGCCTTGGGATCGGTGTCCTTGAGCTTCTCTCCGTCGTAGACGCGCATCTTGGAGATGCGATTGGAGTTTTCGTGCTCCTTGAGCCTCGTCATGACGCAGAATTTGGCGAGCAACTCCAAAGTCTCGGGCGAGCAGGGCGCGGGCTGAAGCTCGCTGCTGCGAAGCAGCTTGCGATAGATTTCCGTCTCTTCGGTCACGCGCAGCACGTAGGGCACCGTGACGACGCAGATGCGGTCGAGGAATGCCTCGTTGTTGCGGTTGGCCTTGAACACCAGCCATTCCGCTTCATTCGAATGCGCAAGAATAATGCCGTTGAAGGGGATCGGTCCCAATGTCTCGGTGCCGATGTAGTTTCCTTCCTGAGTCGCGGTCAGCAGGGGATGCAGTACCTTGATCGGCGCCTTGAACATCTCCACGAATTCCATCAGGCCCTGATTGGAACGGCACAATCCGCCGGAGAAGGAATAGGCATCCGAATCGTTCTGGCTGAAATGCTCGAGCTTGCGGATGTCCACCTTGCCGACAAGTGAGGAAATGTCCTGGTTGTTTTCGTCGCCGGGCTCCGTCTTGGAGATCGCGATCTGGCGCAGCTTCGAAGGAAAAACGCGCGCGACTTCGAAGCGCGAAATGTCGCCGCCGAACTGATCCAGGCGCTTCACCGCCCACGGGCTGATCACTCCGGTGAGGCGGTGGCGGTCGATCCCGTAACGGTCTGCGAGGAGCGAACCCAGTTCCTCGGAACGGAACAGCCCAAGCGGCGACTCGAAGACGGGGCTGATCTCCTCGCCGGCCTTGAGGACATAGATGGGGTTTTTCTCCATCAGATCCTTGAGCCGCTCGGCGAGTGAGGACTTGCCGCCCCCCACAGGGCCCAGCAGATATAGAATCTGCCGCTTTTCCTCGAGGCCCTGGGCAGCGTGGCGGAAATAGCCGACGATCCGCTCGATCGTATCCTCCATGCCGAAGAAGCCGTCGAAGGCGCGATAGATCTTGATCGTCCGATTGAAGAAGATGCGGCCGAGGCGCGAATTTTGTGCCGTGTCGACGAGGTCCGGCTCACCGATCGCCGCGACCAGCCGTTCAGCAGGGGCGGCGTACAACATCTTGTCGTCGCGGGCGGCCAAGAGCCAATCCCGAAGGCTCATCGTCTCCAGGCGTTCCCGGGCGTAGTCCCGGGAAAAAACATCGAAGACATCCAGCGTGCTCATCACTGTCACTCCTTGTACGTCACGCACGCCTTCCACGATTGATATCGTGGCCCTCCGCGGACATGACAAGTCAGGTGAACATTGCGCCTTCCACTTACCCTCTCAGTGCCTGCTGAAGTAATCCTTAAGGATCTGCGTTCGTTCCACATTTGTTAGCCGCTGGCGCGCCGCTTCCCGTTCGCACGAATCTCGTGCGGCGCGCTCCTACAAACACGGTTTTATCCGACACCGTTTCGACGGTCCTGAACTCGAGCCCGGCACAAGCAAATCAGCGACGATCGATAAGCCATTGTAACTCCTTTTCCTTCGGATGCCATAGCGGCACCACGAAATTCCTGTGGGTGCCGCGTTCCCAGCAAGATTCTGCCTGTCGCGGAATTTCGGCCCTCCGCGGCAGCCGGAACTGTGCCGTGCTGCGCCCGCACAATTCAGCGTGAAGTGCTTGCCGACGTCACCGTTCTTCGGTCAATCTCGTGCGGATGGACGAGCTTGTTACCGCGGTACGAATCGCGCGGCCTGAAGATGCCGCCGCGGTGGCCCGAATTTACATCGAGTCCTGGCATGACACCTACGCCGCGATATTGCCGGTGCGCATGCTCTGCGCGATGACGCCGAAAGGGCAGGCGGCGCGATGGCGAGCGGCGATTCGCGCGCGTGGCCGCGAACAGGTCTTGGTGGCCGAGAGCGACAGGCACGGCATCGTCGGCATGTCGAGTATCGGCCCCTCGCGTGATGGTGGTCTGGGCTACGACGGAGAGGTCTATACGCTGTACGTCGATCCGGCCTTCTTCGGCCGCGGAGCCGGGCGTGCATTGTTGCGGGCGGGATTCGCGACGCTGCGCACGCGCGGCTTTTCGTCCTGCATGATCTGGGCGCACGCCCGCAATCCGGTGCGATTTTTTTACGAGGCAATGGGCGGACGCCTTGTTGCCGAACGTGTCCAGCGCCTGATGGGGGATCCGGTTCCCGAAGCGGCGTTCGCCTGGCGAAGGCTGGCTCTCGCAGAGCGCAGCCCTGCGAGGTAGTACAGGGGTTAGAGCTCTTATCGCGCTTTCAAACCGGCCGGCGTAATATAATCGATCAGAGCGCCCGTTCCCGGTGCGACCTTTGCCCAATCGTCGACGTCGAAATCAAGCACCACGAGCGCGCAGGTCGGGAATTTCGCAGCGAGGGCCGCCGCGCGGCTGCGCTCTTCCGCATCGGCCGGCTTGCGCACGAGTTTGCGCGCGAAATCCTCCAGGCCCGGATTGTGGCCGATGACGACTACCGCACGCGCGTCTCCACTCTCTGTCCGGATGCATTTCAGGATTGCTGCGGCGGTGGCGTCGTACAGCGAATCGAGGAATCGCGTCTTGGGGTGAGCGCCGATCTCCGGCGCCGCATATTCCCAGGTCTGCGTCGTGCGGCGCGCATCCGAGCAAAGCACAAGGTCGGGGAGATAACCCTTCTTGCGCATCTCCGCGCCCATGAAGACGGAATCGCTGCGGCCACGCTCGATGAGCGCGCGCTCCTTGTCATGTTTCTCATCGTGAGGCCCGGCTTTGGCGTGGCGCAATACGAACAAGCGTTTCATGACAGTGCGCTGTTGCTTCGTTCGATACGCCTTAGGGGGTCCGGTAGCGCGCCTCGGCCGCGTGGTCGAGCGCGGCAGCGGAGAGTCTGTCGATTTCGAGACTGCGGCGCAAGAGTTCGATGATGCGGACTTCCTCCAGCATCACGCGCGGTTCGGTGAGAGCGACTTCGAGCGCGAGCCAGTAGGCCGTCTCGCGCAACGGTTCCGGCAAGGCATCCTTGATCAGGCCCAGCACGGCGTCGAGCCCGTCCTGCTCCTGCAGGATCGCGGCGCATTCCTGCGAGACAGCAAGCAGGCGTCGCTCGTCAAACTCACGGAACACCGGCAAGGTGCGGACGATGTCTCCGATCGTGCGCAGTTCTCGCTCGCTCATATTGCCATCGGAGGCCGAGACGACAACCATCACATAGATCAGTGCCGCGTGGTGGCTTATGGCGTTCATAAAGGCCCTCGAATTTGGCGCGACCTTAATGCGCCTTGACCGCGTGGGGCAAGGCGCGTCACCAAACGGCCCGAGAACAGGTGCACAGCATCATGACGACGCACAAGAAACCGGATGGATGGCGGCCGCGCACACTTGCGGTGCGCGGTGGCCAGATGCGCACGTCGTTCCAGGAAACCGCGGAGCCGCTTTTTCTGACCTCCGGCTACGCCTATGAGTCGGCCGAAGAAGCCGAGGCGCGGTTCAAGGGTGCGCCCGGCTTCATGTACACGCGCTACGGCAATCCGACGACCGCGATTCTCGAAGCGCGAATCGCAGCGCTGGAGGGAGCGCCCGCCGCGCGCGCGACTGCAAGCGGAATGGCGGCAGTGACTGCGGCCTTTCTCTGTTGCCTTCGCCATGGCGATCACGTGATTGCCGCCAAGGCCATGTTCGGCGCCTGCCGCTACGTGATCGAGGACGTACTGGCGCGCTTTGGCATCACTCACACGCTTGTGGACGGTGAGGATCCAGCCCAATGGGCAGACGCGCTGCGGCCCCAGACCCGCATGTTCTTCCTGGAGACGCCTGCGAATCCCACTCTTTCTCTTGTCGACCTTCGCGCCGTCTGTGCGATCGCCACGCGCGCGAAGGCGAGAGTGATTGTCGACAATGCGTTCGCGACTCCCGTTCTGCAGCGACCGATGGAGTTTGGCGCCGATATTGTCGTCCACTCCTCGACGAAATACATCGATGGCCAGGGGCGCTGTCTCGGCGGCGTGATCCTCTGCGGTGAGGATTTCCTGAAAGAACATCTGCAGATTTTTCTGCGCAACACGGGACCTTCGATAAGTCCCTTCAACGCCTGGGTGCATCTGAAAAGCCTTGAGACGCTTGGACCGCGCATGGCCGCGCATTGCGCAAATGCAGCCGCGGTCGCGGATTTCCTGTCCGCGCAGAAAATGATCTCGCGGGTGCTCTACCCGTTTCGCCAGGACCACCCCCAGCACGAACTCGCGCGCGCGCAGATGGAGGGAGGCGGCGGCGTCGTTGCCTTCGAGATCGAAGGCGGCAAGCCGGCTGCCTTTCGCTTCGCCAATTCGCTGCAGCTGATCGACATCTCCAACAATCTCGGCGACACAAAAAGCCTGATCACGCATCCCGCGACGACGACGCATCAGCGCCTGGCGGCAGAGGCCCGCGCCGAGCTCGGAATCACCGACGGAATGTTGCGCCTCTCGGTCGGTCTGGAAGACGAGGCAGACCTGTGCGACGACATTGCCAGGGCCCTGCGAACCGTTTGAAGGAGGCTTGCCCATGTCGGAACATCGCGCACAACTCCGCTGGAAGCGCACAAGCCACGACTTCACCTATGAAAGCTATAATCGCGCCCACGAGATCCTGTTCAAGGATGGCGACATCGTGCTGCCCTCGTCGTCGGCGCCGGAATTTCGTGGCGATCCGGAGCGCGTCGATCCCGAAGAAGCGTTTGTCGCCTCGCTGTCGGGGTGCCACATGCTGACGTTTCTTGCGATTTGCGCCCGCGAGCGCCTCACGCTCGACGCTTATGATGACGATGCGAGCGGTCGTCTGGAAAAGGCGGATGGCGGTCGGCTCTGGATGGCGCGCGTGACGCTCCGGCCGCTTGTGCGCTTCGCTCTGGGAATCGCTGTAGACGCCGAATTGCTGGCGGCGATTCACCATCACGCCCATGCGGATTGCTTCATCGCCAACTCCGTCAAGACAGAAGTTCTGGTATTGCCGCGAGCCTGAAGCCGTGCGTTAACGTCTCGATCGGGAAGTCCTTGCGCGGGATGCCTGCATGGGACGATAGTGATTCGATGGACCAGCATCCCTCAAGCCGGCCCTCTGCGCCGCGACAGCAACATACTTATGAGCGCACGACGCGCAGCATTCGCGTCGCCGTGAAGCCCGCCTATCTCGACGATCAGTCCGATCCGTCGGAAGGGCGCTACGTCTGGACTTATGCAATCACGATCGAGAACCGGGGCTCGGAGACCGTTCAGCTTCTTTCGCGTTATTGGCACATCACGGACGCGCGGGGACACGTCCAGGAAGTCCGCGGGCCGGGCGTGGTGGGTGCGCAACCGGTGCTCGAACCGGGGCAGGTGTTTGAATATGCGAGCGGTTGCCCATTGCCGACACCTTCGGGCGCCATGGTGGGCCGCTATGAATTGCGCGCCGCCTCGGGCGAAACGTTCGAAGCCGACATCCCCATGTTCCTCCTTGAAAGTCCCTACGAGCGCCGCCAAATCCACTAAAGGTCCGTCATCGAGTTTTTCGCGGACTCGCTGGATCCGAATTTCCGTAAGCGAGAGAACCATGTCCGAATTGCCAAAGTTGTCTACGCGATCTCTCGCTCCGCCGGCGCTTGGCGCCCGGCCATCGCGCGGGGAAACCGAGCAGGCCGTCCGCACGCTCCTTTTGTGGGCAGGAGATGACCCTACGCGCGAAGGCCTGCGGGAAACGCCCGCGCGCGTGGCGCGCGCTTTCGAGGACTGGTTTGCCGGCTACGCGATGGACCCCGAAGAATATCTCTCGCGCACATTCGAAGAAGTGGAGGGGTACGACGACATGGTCGTGCTGCGCGACATCCGCTTCGAATCTCATTGCGAACATCATCTGGCGCCGATCATCGGCCGCGTTCATGTGGGTTATTTGCCGACCAACAGGGTCGTTGGCATCTCGAAACTGGCGCGCGTAGTCGAGGCCTATGCAAAGCGGCTGCAGGTGCAAGAGAAGATGAACGCCCAGATCGCGCGCTGCATCCAGAAAGTGCTCGAGCCCAAAGGCGTCGCGGTCGTCATCCAGGCCGAGCACCAATGCATGACGACGCGCGGCGTGCACAAGCCCGGCGTGAGCATGGTGACGTCGACCATGCTCGGTGATTTCCGCAAGAATCCCCTCACGCGGCGGGAGTTCCTGAGCGTGATCGGCAATCCGGCATCGAGCGCCGGCGATTGACGGTGGGGAGAATCCCTAGCGAATCGCGAAGGTCACGCTGACGCTCGCGCTCAAAGTGTCTTCGCCGGCGGCCATGGGCGGCGCGACGGCAGGCGCGGCCGCCATGCGCGCGGCGCGATACACGGGTTGTGGCATCTCGACGCCGGCTTCGGCTGCCGACAGGATGGGCCCGAGCGCGAATCCTCCCGCCTTCGCATAGGTTTGCGCGCGCGAGATTGCGTCCTTCATCGCGTCGGCGCGGGCTTGGGCCAGTAGCGGCTTCGGATCGCGGATCGTGAACTCAATGCTGCCGATCGAGTTGGACCCTGAAGAGACGAGGGCATCGAGAGCGGGCCCCAAATTGTCCAGATCGTCCACCGCGACTCGGACTTCGTTCGAAGTCTGGTAACCAACGATTTTCGCACTCGTGCTGCCGTTGCGGTCGGCCTGATATTGGGGCGTGATCGAGAAGTCCGACGTCTGGATCGATTTGTCGGGAATCCCGAGACGCCTGAGCGCCGCGAAAACGCCGTTCATCGCGCGCGTGTTGGCGGAAAGCGCATCTGCCGCCTTGCGGCCCTGACTCACCACGCCTGCCGAGAGATGCGCCTGATTTGGCACCGCCTTCGCTTGGCCCTCGCCCGAAACCGTGATGGTGCGCTCGAAGGGCACATTTGCAGGTTCGGCGGCATGACCAACGCAAACGGGCAGCGTCGCGCCCGCACCCAGTGCAATGGTTGTGACGGCAAGTCGCGAGAGGAGATTGGCAAAGCCCATCGGTGACACGCGCTCCACTGTCCAACATTATCTGGCGCGCGACTCGCGGCGAAACTGCGGCGGCGGCGCGGCAAGACATGTCCTGCGGCCGCGCTTCGCGGATCGGGGGGCGAGCACCTTCCGAACCGGCAGCCATTTCTGATAGGAGAACATCCTTGGGGCCTGTAGCTCAGCTGGTTAGAGCTGACCGCTCATAACGGTCTGGTCGGGGGTTCGAATCCCTCCGGGCCCACGCTTCGCCCCTACCCACTTCATGTGGCGTGTATCGCGTTGACAACCTGGTCGGCGTTAATCGCCGCCATATAGATTGCCGTCAGACTTTCCACGCCCGCCCGATCCTCTGCATCGAAACGCGACGGCAGCGGGCTATCGAGATCGAGAACGCCGATCAGCCGATCTCCTGCGATCAAGGGCACGACAAGCTCTGAGCGGGATGCCGTGTCACAGGCGATATGGCCGGGGAAGACCTCGACGTCGGCGACAACGATCGACTCCCGGCGCGCGGCTGCCGTGCCGCACACGCCCTGGCCCACGGGGATGCGGACGCAGGCGGGTCTGCCCTGAAAGGGTCCGAGAACGAGCTGGTTCCCGTCGCGCAGAAAATAGAATCCGGTCCAGTTCAAATCCGGAAGCGTCTGGAACACCAAGGCGGCGGTGTTGGCGGCATTGGCAACGAGATCGCGTTCTCCTTCCAGCAGCGCTTCGAGCTGTTGGGCGATTTCCCGGTACAATTCCGGTTTGGGTATATTTCCGATCGCGCGTGCTTCGAACATTGTCTTCTTCCCGGATTGTGATTTCGGCAGAGTCGCGCCGAGACATTCATATTGGGTGCAAGCCGCAATGGCCGCAACGCTGAGCGATCGCGCCGCAAATGGATGAAGGCCTCTTCGCGCAAATGCGGGCGGCCATGCCGGAAGGCAACCAGCCGTTTCTCCGCACCCCCGACGGGCGGCTCCTCTCCTATGCCGACATGCTCGCCTGCTCGGGCCAATTCGCCAATTGTCTCGATGCGGCAGGCCTTCGGCCTGGCGACAGGCTTGCCGTTCAGGTGGAAAAGAGCGTCGCGTCGCTTCTTCTCTATCTGGCTTGCCTGAGAACGGGTGCGATCTATGTGCCGCTCAATCCCGCCTACACGCCGGCCGAAATGTCTTATTTCCTCGCGGACGCGGAACCCGCCTGCGTCGTCGCGGCGCCCGGAAAGGCGGCGGCGACTCGATCTCTGATTCGCGACAACTCGGTGTTGCTGACACTCGGCGACGATGGACGCGCCGGCTCCTTCGTGGAACGCGCGCGATCAATGTGGAGCGACTTCCGCGACGCAGTGCGTGCGGGCGACGATGTGGCGGCGATTCTCTATACGTCCGGCACAACGGGGCGCCCGAAGGGTGCGATGCTGACGCAACGAAACCTTGCTTCGAATGCGCTCGCGCTCCGTGATCTTTGGCGATTCTCGCCGCGCGACGTCCTTCTGCACGCTTTGCCCCTTTTCCACACCCATGGGCTCTTCACGGCCACCAACACCAGCATGATGGCCGGCGCATCGATGATCCTGCTGCCGAGATTCGATGTCGATGAGGTGTTCGCCCACTTGCCCGAAGCAACAACGATGATGGGCGTTCCGACATTCTACACCAGACTTCTTGCCGACTCCCGGCTTGCCCGCGCCCGCGTCGCGCATATGCGACTGTTCATCTCAGGCTCCGCGCCTCTCTTGCCGGAAACCCATCGGGCGTGGCTCGATCGCACCGGCCACGCCATTCTCGAGCGCTACGGGATGACCGAGACCAACATGATCGCGTCAAATCCCTATGAAGGGCAGCGAATCGCGGGCACGGTCGGGCTTCCGCTCCCCGGAGTCGACCTGCGCATTGCCGATCCGCAAGACGGTTCGCCGCTTCCGTCAAGGCAGGTCGGAATGATCGAATTGCGCGGCCCGAACATCTTTAAAGGCTATTGGCGCAAGCCGGAACAGACCGCAGCGGCGTTGCGCGAAGACGGGTTCTTCGTCACCGGCGATCTCGGAACGATCGATTCGTCGGGCTACGTACGGATCGCAGGCCGCGTAACGGACCTCGTGATCAGCGGCGGCTTCAATGTCTATCCCAGGGAGATCGAGACGGCGATCGATGCGCTTACAGGAGTTGCCGAATCGGCAGTAATCGGTCTGCTCATCCAGATTTTGGTGAAGGCGTGACCGCAATCGTCGTCTTGAGGGATGGCGCCGTGCTTGGAGAAGCAGACCTGCTCTCTGCGCTTGGCGAGCGCATTGCCAGATACAAATTGCCAAGGCGCGTGTTGTTCGCTCATAAGCTCCCGCGCAATGCCATGGGCAAAGTCATGAAGAACGTTCTGCGCGAAGTGCATCGCTCGCTGTACGCCCGCGCGGCAAGCGGAAGGCCGTCCTAGATTGCGGAGAAAAGGGGCAAGAGGGCGTCATGAATGTGTCACAAGAGTTTCGTACACATGATGCGTCGCTGACGTTTGCGGAGAGCAGTTTGCGTCGACAGGGCGGGGGACCTGTGGATGAACCGCCGGGGTTGTTGTCCATAATACCCATTGACTTGATTGTGTAAGTCGTGTTTTAGGTGTTTACAGCGTACTGCGAGCGGGGAAAATCATGAAACTGAAAACCATTCTGTTGGGTGCGGCAGCGTTTGCATGGCTCGTTGGGCCGGCTTTTGCACAGGATGCGGCAAGCGCCGCCGCTCCTGCCGATTCGCCCAAGAAGCACCACCACCACGCCAATACGCTTGAAGAGCGGCTCGACCGCATGGAGCGGATCATCCAGGAGCAGCAAGCCGAGATTCGCGACCTGAAGGTGCAGACCGGACAGGCCAGCGGCGGCGCGTCCGCCACGGCGGCAGCCGCGCCTCCGCAGCCCCAGCCCGAGGTGAGTGCCGCGCAATTCGAGGCGCTGCAGAACCAGATTTATGAACAGGCGGCGGAGAACAAGAGCCACGCCGTGGTCACCCTCAAGAAGGGCAGGCCGACGATCGCGACGCCCGACGGGAAATATTCGCTGTCGATCATTTCCCTCGTGCAGGCGGACGCAGCGACGTTTGACGATGCCGCCGTCACCGGCCCGAAAGGCACCCCCGTCCTCAGCCGCAGCGGCTTCAACTTCCGCCGCGCGCAGATCGGAGTCCAGGGCGTGCTGGGCAGCGATTTCGACTACAAGTTCAACTATGATTTCGGTGGCGCGGGCGGCCAGGAGAGCGGCGCGGAAAATATCATCACCGGAACTACGCCGCCAACCGTCGCGGTCAATCCAAGCGGCGCGAGGATTCAGTCGGCCTTTGTCACATACAAGGGGATTCTCGATCCGTTCACCTTCAAGATCGGCGCATTTCCGACGCCTGCCAATCTTGCCGATGCGACCGGAGCCGACGACCTGTTGCTCAATGAACGGCCCTCGCCCGCGCAACTGTCGCGAGGGCTGGATGCCGATGACGGGCGCACCGGTGTCGGATTCCAGGGCAACGGAAGCATCTGGTACACCTCGGCCTATCTGACGTCCGACACTGTTGGCAAAGGCCAGATCGAAGGCCAGGAGGCTTTTGTCGGCCGCGTGGCGATCGCCCCCATTCAGGATCCCGACAGTAATTTCAACATCCATCTCGGCGGCAATGTCGGCGATGTGTTCCATCCCGAAGGCGTGAATCCGGCGTCTTGCACGACGACTGCGCCGGCTTGCTATCTCGTGTCGTTCTCGGATCGCCCCGAGCTGCGCGAATGGAACGTCTCCTGGATCAACAGCGGCAACATCAACGCAAAATCCGCCTACAGCGCCGGCGCCGAAGCCGCAGTCAGCTACGGCCCGTTCCTGCTCGAGGGTGAAAATTTCTGGTACGGCATCAGCCGCCGCGACGCGAGCACCGGCCAGACCAATCCCACCTTCTCGGGTTGGTATATCGAAGGCAGCTGGGTGCTCACCGGCGAACCGCGCACCTACAGCATGGCGAACGCAGCCTTCCTGCGGCCTGTGCCCGCCAGCGATTTCGACCCCGCCCACGATTCGTGGGGCGCCTGGGAATTTGCGGCGCGCTACAGCGACGCGGATCTGAACTACGACGTCAACTCGCTTGTCGCGGCGGATCAAGTGCATGGCGGCGATCAGAAGATCTGGTCGGCAGGGTTCAACTTCTATCCGAACTACAACCTGAAATTCATGCTCGACTGGCAGAACATCGATATCAGCCGGCCGTGGTCGGGCGCGTTCGGCACCCGATACGATGCATTTTCGCTGCGGGCCCAAGTCTCGCTTTGAGGACAGTTTAGGGAGCGATGGGCGACGAGAACGCGAAGCTGAAAAGGCTTCTCGCCGAGACCGTGCAAGGCAATGCGACGCCGACGGATCGAGCGCGAAAAATGCTAGCGCCCGCTCTCTCGCGGGGTGATCAGCGGCGCAGGAAGTCGCGCAACGCGCCGCGCAATTTCGGACTGAAGCCGAGGGCGAATCCGGCGAACAGGGCCGCAGCAATCGAGCGCGTGGGATAGCGGTCCGCCAGATCCAGGATATCGGTCCCGAAGGTCTCGCCGAGGGTCTGCCCAATACGGAAGAACAGCGTCTTTCGTGCCTTGGCCCGCATTCGGGCGAGCGCGAATTGGCCGAAGAAAACGGCAAGGGCGCAGAATAGCAGAGCGGTTCCCGCCGCGGCCAGGGCCGCCAGAGGCGGCGAGAGAAACATCGCGAAAGCGAAATAATCCGCAGCGACACAGAGCGCGAAGGCCGCCGTCAACCCTATGGCGCAAGCCAGGATGACAGCGACGATGATGATTGCGCGGAACAGAAGGCCGCTCATCGGACCGGCCGCGGGATCGGTTAGCGGCGGGCGCCGAACAGAATGCCCAACACCACTCCGATGCCAAAGGCGGTCGCTGCCGAGGTCACCGGGCGGGCTTCGATCCGTTGGGTCAGGTCATCCGCGCTCTTCTTGACTTCGCTCCATGCGCGCTCGCCGGTCGCGCGTGCCGCCTGCGCGGCTTCGCTGCCTGCGTTACGGGCGGCGGATTCCAGAAGCTGGCCCAGTTTCGTGAATTCGGCGCGCAGCTGCTTCAGTTCGTCGGAAAGAGCCTGAACATCCGATTCGGTCGCAGACATGATTTATCTCCTCTGGCGAGCGGCTGTATATCACGGGAAAATACGCGGGCTCCACCCGGCTTTTCGCGCGGAACCCGGGAATGAATCTAATCCCGTTTCGTTTCCCAAGGGTTGCGACGACGGGTTCGCCCCCCGCTGGTAGCATTGTCCCTCGGGCAACGCTAACCTCGCCCGATCTGCCGGACCTCCCTTTCGTCGAGTTTTCTGGAACTGCGCATGGCGTCTCAGAGTCCCCAGGCTTCGTTGGCAGAACCCGCAAGGCGTCACTGGGCCATCCCTCATGTCGCGGCCGGCCGCGCGATGATCTGGCTCGGGCTGTGGGTCGAGCTGTGGTTCCGAAAGAGGAAAGCGACCTAGATCCGGACCAATCAGCTTGCTCTGGGGCGCGAAGCCGTTGCATCTTGGCCCGAGCGTGCCCTCGCACCATATGTTAACCCGGTACGGATTTTCGCCCAGATCGTTATGAGATGGGATCAGAGAGGGATTTGCATGGCTCCGCTCCTTCGGAACCTCGCCGCCGCGCTTTTGGCTCTCACCGCGGCGGGATGCGCGACCGCGCCCAACGGCCCCGGCGTAGATCAGAACGATCCTTATGAAGTGCAGAACCGCAAGATTTTCGAGCTCAACCAGTCGCTCGACAGGAATTTCATGCTTCCGGTGGCCAAAGGCTATGTCGCGGTGGTTCCGGAACCAGCCCGTGATGGCATTCATAATTTTCTGGCCAATCTCCATGTGCCGGTGATTTTCGCGAACGATGTGCTGCAGGGTGAAGTCAACCGGGCGGGCGACACGTTCGGTCGCTTTGCCGTCAATTCGACCGTGGGCGTCGGCGGACTGATCGATGTCGCGGCAAAGATCGGGATTCCGGAACATCACTCGGATTTTGGCGAAACACTAGCCGTGTACGGCGTCGATGAGGGACCGTACCTTGTCTTGCCGCTGATCGGTCCCAGCAACCCGCGCGACGCCGCCGGATACGTCGTAGACGCAGCGCTCGATCCATCGACCTGGATCAGCTGGCGCAGCAGCACGTTTTTCAAGCTCGGCCGCGGCGCGCTTGACATCGTCGATGAACGCTCCCGCAACATCGAGACGCTGGACGAACTCGAACGCACCTCAGTCGATCTCTATGCCACGCTGCGCAGCCTCTATCGGCAGCACCGGGAGGCCGAGATCAATCACGGCAAGGCGAATATCGAAAACTTGCCGAATTTCTAGTCGCCGGCTTGCTCCACCGGAGCCGCAGAGGGGCGGTCGCATGCCAGCACCGATCGTAGAGCGGATCGTCGGGTTCTGCGCCAAGCATGCGGGCCTGCTCGTCATTGCTGCGCTTGTCGGGTCCATTCTTGCCTGCTTCTACAGCGCCACGCATTTCGCCATGAACACCGACGCGGAGTCGCTGATCTCGCCCCAGACGACGTGGCGCAAGCGTGTCGCCGCGTTCGATTCCGAATTCCCCCAGCTGGGCAACAGTATCGCGATCGTCGTAGACGGCGCCACGCCGGAGCTGGCGGAACGGGGCGCGGCGGAACTCTCCGCTGCGCTCGAAGGTCGCCGTGACCTTTTTCACGATGTGCGCCGGCCCGATGGCGGCCCGTTCTTCGCCCATGAAGGATTGCTTTTCTTCCCGCTCGCGCAGGTGAGATCCACCACGCAACAACTGATTGCCGCCCAGCCTTTTCTGGGAGCGCTGGCCGTCGATCCGAGCTTGCGCGGCATCATGGACAGCCTGTCGACTGCTCTTCAGGGCGTGCAGCGCGGCCAGGCGTCGCTTGACTCGCTGGCCCGCCCGATCGGCGCTTTCTCGTCCACCCTCGATGCGGTGGCCGCGCGCAAACCCGCATTCCTCGCCTGGGGGTCGCTGATCACAGGTGCGCCGCCAAATTCACTCGAGATGCGCCGGTTCGTCCAAGTGCAGCCGAAGCTCGATTATCGCGCGCTCATGCCGGGCAAGCGCGCGACCACTTCGATCCGCACCGTCGCGCGCAGGCTGAACCTCACGCCCGATGCGGGCATACGCGTCCGGCTCACCGGACCGGTACCGATGGCCGACGAGGAATTCAGCACCATCAAGGACCGTGCGCGACTGATGGTCGCGCTGATGACGTCGGGCGTTCTCGTCATGCTCTGGCTGGCCGTGCGCTCCGTTCGGATCATCCTCGCCATCCTGCTCACCATCCTTGTGGGTCTCGCCGCAACCACGGCCATCGGACTTCTGGTCGTCGGCTCCTTCAACATCATCTCGGTCGCGTTCATTGCTCTCTTTGTCGGCCTGGGAGTCGATTTCGGCATCCAGTTTTGCGTCCGCTATCGCGCGGAACGGCATAAGGAAGACGATCTCGACCTGGCATTGCGCAATGCGGGCAGCGGCGTGGGCAATGCACTGACCCTTGCCGCCGGCGCCACCGCGGCCGGATTCTATTCGTTTCTGCCGACAAGCTATTCCGGCGTCGCGGAGCTTGGACTGATTGCGGGCACTGGCATGCTCGTGACCTTCGGCCTCAGCATCACGCTCCTGCCGGCGTTGTTGAAGCTGATGCGTCCCGGCGGCGAGCCGGATACGATCGGCTATCGTGTATTGGCGCCGCTTGATCGCATGCTCGGCGAGGGCAGGGTGATCGTGCTGGCGGTCGCTGTCCTGCTCGGCATTGTGTGCATTGCTGCGCTGCCGAGATTGACCTTCGACTTCAATCCTCTCGATCTGCGCAGCCCCAAGGGCGAAGCCGTCGGCACGGCGCTCGATCTGATGCGAGATCCCGCAACGTCTCCCAACACGATCGATGTCGTCGTTCCGTCGAACCAAGCAGCTCAGCACGTGTCCGCGGCCCTTTCCGCGCTGCCGGCCGTATCCAACGTGGTGAGCATCGACAGCTTTATTCCCGACGATCAGAAGCCGAAGCTCGTTCTTATCCGCGACGCCGACAGTCTGTTGGACACCACGCTCAACCCCTTCCTGACAAAACCGCCGCCATCCGATCGGGATGTTGTCGCGAGTTTGCGCACTGCTGCACAGGCGCTCGAGTCCGCCGCGACGGGTGCGGACGGGCAGGCAGCGCAGCGCGCCAAGCATCTCGCGGGTGTGATCGACACGATCGCTCGCGGTGCACCGGATCTGCGCCGCCGCGCGCAGGTCGCTCTTGTTCCCGGTCTCCAGACGATGCTCGACCAGGTCCGCGCCGCGCTCACTGCCACGCCGGTCTCGCGCGCGTCATTGACGAAGTCCTTCGCGCGGGACTGGGTCACCGCCGACGGGAAATATCGCCTCCAGGTTTTCCCCCGGGGCAATGCCAACAACAATGCCGTGCTGACCGAGTTCACCCGCGAGGTTCGCATCCTCGCGCCCGAATCGGTCGGCACGCCGATTTCGATTCAGGAATCGGGGCGCACGATCGTGCGCGCGTTCATCCAGGCGGGCGTTTTGTCTTTCCTGTCGATCACGATTCTGCTGCTGTTTGCGCTCAGGAGCATTGCCGACGTGGCGATCGCGCTCGGACCGCTCGTACTGGCCGGCGTTCTCACGCTTGGCACCTGCGTCATCATCGGTCTGCCGCTGAACTTCGCGAACATCATCGCGCTGCCGCTTCTGTTCGGCATCGGCGTCGCCTTCGACATCTATTTCGTGATGGCCTGGCGCTCGGGGATGCGCCGGCTTCTGAGATCGCCGTTGACGCGTGCGGTGATCCTGAGCGCAGGCACGACGGCCTCGGCGTTCGGCACGCTCTGGCTCTCAAGCCACCCGGGACTCGCGAGCATGGGCGAGCTCCTGGCGATTTCGCTCATCTGGATTCTCGCGAGCGTGCTCTTTCTGCTGCCCGCGCTGCTCGCGCAGGCGACATTCCGCGGCGGCATGCCCGAATGGGTATAGAGGCGACGGACCGCTCTTACTTCGCGCCGCCGTTCAGGAGATTGTTCGAGAGCTGATCCATCCGCGCGACCAGCGCCGGCGCGCCGCCACTTGCAAGCGTCGCAGCAAAATCGGAGCGGCGCATGGCCAACTCGCTGACATAGCCTTCGAGGAAAACGTCGATCACCTTCCAGCTTCCGCCGGATTCGCGCATGCGATAGGTGAGCGGCACCGGCTTGTCGCCGACAGGTACCAGAGTCGTCAGCACGACTTTGTCGGGTCCTCTCTGCTGCACTGTGGGATTGACGGTGAACTGTTCGCCGCCAAACTTCTGGAAATTGGCCGCGTAGTTGGCGACCGTCATGCGCCGGAACGCAGCAACGAGGTTCGTCCTGTCGCGCTCGGCGAGTGAGGACCAGCTCGGACCGACGATGAATTGTATCATCGCGGGCAGGTCGTAGGCCGCGTCCACCGCCGGCTCCATCGCACGGAAGCGGCCCTGCATGCCGAGTTGCGGCCCCTTTTTCATCGTGTCGAGGAGTGCGTTGTAGAAGGTTTGGATCCGGTCCGCCGCCGGGTCTGCCGCACTGGCCGGAGCGGAAAGCCCCAGCGCGAGGGCAACGGCAACAACGCAGGCCTTCCAGACATGCATGGTGGGGCGTCTCCTCGAATCTCCAGCCGGGCATGCCGGCTGACCACCTTGAAAACGCATGGGCCGCGTTTCGGGCCTAATTGAGGCGAGTCAGGAGGAGATGTTCCTCGCAGCGCCAATCGGTCGAGTCACCTACGGAACTGCACCAGACCGGGCGGAGCTGAGGCCAGGTCGGAATATAGCGGAAGGAGAGCGACCCGTCGCCCGCGCGGTAATGAAGAGGCGGCGAGTCGGGCAGGCGCGGGATATAGGCGGGCACGAGTTCGGCGAGCGCTGGCGGAAACCGTCCCTTGTCCCGATGATAGGCCTGCAACGCCATCAGTACCTCGTTGGCGTTGCGCCGCAGCGCCAAACCGTCCGGATCCTGCGCCACGGGATAGACCGAACATGACGCGGTGAATGCAGCCGCGAAAAAGACGGCGATGATCGCGCGCATCAGCTCAGCGCCTTTGCAAGGATCGGCAGGCTCTTGTCCATCCGGTAGTCGACGGCGGTGTGGTCGTCGGGAAATTCCTCGTAGACATGTGCGACGCCAAGCCGCTCGAGCACGCGGTGCAGGCGCCGCGCGCCGTAGACGAGATCGTACTGGTCGACATGGCCGCAATCGATGTACAGCGCCTTCAGTTTCGCGAGGCCGCGCCCGCGCGATTCCGCGAGTAGCACGGGATCCCATGCTGTCCAGTTTTTCCACCGCTCGGCAATGAGCTCGCAGGTCTGCATGTCAACCGGCAGGCGGATGCCGAAGGGTGCCTCGGGGTCGGGATCGTAGGTCGCGCACATGGCGAGCGTCATCAGGTCGTGAAGATCGCCGTCTTTCATCTTGGGCGCTGCCACGACATCGCTCACCCATTTCTCGATCGAGCCGCCGGCCTTGGCAATCGCGCGCAGCAGGCGCGGAAATTCCGGCAGGTAACAAAGCTCGAACGCCATGTCGCCGGAATGACACGCGACCGCGCTCCAGAAATCGGGATAGAGGAGGGCGTGCGTGATCGAACCATAGCCGCCCGAGCTTTTGCCGAAGACACCGCGCCGTCCTGCGCCGCCGCAGCGGAAGCGATCCTCGACGAAAGGCACTCCTTCCTCGAGCAGGAAATCCGCCCAGCGGCCCGTGCCCGCGCTGTTGATGTACTGGTTGCCGCCGAGCTTGGTGAAACAGTCCGGAAAAGCCACAACAACCGGCCGCATGGCGCCCGAGCCGATCAGCCGGTCGAGCCGCTCGGGGACATTCTCGGCGAAGTTCTTCCAGTTCGTATGCGCGGGTCCTCCGGCAGTGAAGCCCACGAGATCGACGAGCAACGGTAGCCCGTCGGGCTTTGTACCAGCGGGAATGTAGACATCGATGATGCGCGTTGTGGGATCGCGCAGGAGATTGTCGCGCAGGACGCGGCTGTCGATCGTCAATCGATGGACCGTGCCCGCCGGGGTGGAAGCGTCGCGTCTCATATCGCGCGGGTGGCGTTCACGAGCCACGCCCGCGTTTCGCTGTCGACGACGGGTGCGAGCGTTTCGCGCACGCGTGCATGATAGGCGTTGAGCCAATTGCGCTCGTCGCTCGTCAGCAGCAACGGTTCGACAAGTTCGAGATCGATCGGCGCCAGCGTGATCGTCTCGAAACGCATCATGCCGCGCTCGCCCCCATCGATCTTTTCCGGCTCGGTAACGACGATGAGATTCTCGATACGGATGCCGTATTCGCCGGCTTTGTAATAGCCGGGTTCGTTGGAGCAGATCATGCCGGGCTTCAGCACCTGTGTGATCGGCTTCTTGGAAATGTTCTGCGGCCCTTCATGGACGGAGAGATAGGAGCCGACGCCGTGCCCCGTTCCATGGTCGTAGTCGAGCCCCGCGTCCCAGAGCGGCTTTCTCGCAAACGCATCGAGCGCGGCGCCGGTCGTGCCTTCAGGAAAGCGCACGGTTGCCAGCGCGATATGGCCTTTCAGCACGCGGGTGAAGCGGTCGCGCATCTCCGTGCTGGGCCGGCCCACGATCATGGTTCGCGTCACGTCGGTGGTGCCGTCGGGATATTGGCCGCCCGAATCGATGAGGAATATTTCGTCGCGTTTGATCGTGCGATTGCTCGAGCGCGTGACGCGATAATGCGGAATGGCCGCGTGCGGCGCCGCGCCCGAGATCGAATCGAAGCTCAGATCGACGAGCTGGTCGGTGGCGCGGCGATAGCCTTCCAGCGCTTCCGCCGCTCCGATCTCGGTCAGATGTCCATTGGGCGCTTCCCGTGACACCCAGGCGAGGAAGCGCGTCAGCGCCGCGCCGTCGCGCACATGCGCCTTGCGCATGCCCTCGATCTCGACAGGGTTCTTGCACGCTTTCGGCAATTGGCACGGGTCGAGCCCGCGCTGGATTTGCGCGCCCGCTTTCCCGAGCCGGTCGAACACCGCCGCCGCGCAATTGTTCGGATCGGCGAGCACCATCTTGCCCTTGAGCGAGTCCAGCGCGCGCGGAAATTCCTTCGGATCGTTAAGCCGCACCGCATTGCCGAAATGCTGGACCAGTTCCGGCGAGCTCTTGCGTTCATCCATGAACAGATCGGTCGAACCGTCGGCGTTGAGGATGGCAAAGGAGAGCACGAAAGGCGTGTGCGGGATGTCGCCGCCGCGCATGTTGAGCAGCCAGCAGATGGAATCGGGGAGCGTGATCACGCCCGCATCGGCGCCCTGTTTCTTCAGATCCTCGGCGATGCGCATGCGCTTGGCTTCGGCGGGTTCGCCCGCGCGTTCGAGCGCGTGCGGCACGGCCCTGACGAGCGGCGGATCGGGCTGATCGCTCCACACTGCATCGATTGGATTGGATTCGCAGGCGACAAGTTCGGCACCCGCATGCGCGGCCGCGACGCGCAGCCCTTCCACGCCGCTTGCCGTATGCAGCCACGGATCGTACCCGACGCGCGCGCCCTTGGGCGCATTCGAGCCGAGCCAGACGGCCGGCCCTTCGGCCATCAAATCGCGCGGTTCGAACAGTCGCGTATCGGTCTGCGCGCGGACCTGCAGCGTGTAGCGGCCGTCGACGAAGATCGCGGCCCTGTCCTTCAGCACCACCGCCGCGCCGGCGGAGCCGGTGAAGGCCGTCAGCCAGGCGAGGCGCTCGGCGCGTTTGGACACGTACTCGCCCTGATGCTCGTCGGAGCGCGGCACGAGAAATCCGTCGAGGCCGCCTCTGGCGAGTTCTGCACGAAGGGCGGCCAGTCTCGGCGCGCAGGTTGCGGCGTCGGACTGGTCATCGAAGCTTTGGAAGGGGGGGATCTTGTCCATGCCGCGACGTTAGCCCGCCCGCTCCGGCCTCTCAAGCAGCAGCGCGGACCAGTTTCCATCGCGCCGCCGCTCGCGCAGGACGAGCCCGTGCGGGCGATAGAAACCGAGCACGAGATTCTCCTGCCAGCGCAGGATGCCCGAAAGAATCAGCACGCCGCGCGGGCCGAGCGCGCGGGCGATCTGCGGCGCAAGCCGCGTCAGCGGACCGGCGAGGATATTGGCGGCGATGAGATCGAAACGGCGCCCACGAGCTGCGTTCGGCACGCCGTCCGCAACACGCGTGCGCACGAGCGGGCCGGTGTCGTTGAGCGACGCGTTCTCGCGCGCAACGGCGACCGCTACCCGATCGATGTCCGCGGCTACGACGCGCCGCTTCCACAGTCGCGCCATGCCGATCGCGAGCACACCGGTGCCGCAGCCGAGGTCGAGCGCGCGCCAGACGCGACGCCGTTTGGCAATGTCGGTCAGCAATGCCAGACACAGCGCCGTGGATTCATGATGCCCGGTGCCGAAGGCGAGCCCTGCTTCGATGCGCAGCGGAATGACTCCGCTGGGCACTGCGCCTTTGTCATGTGCGCCATAGACGAAGAAGCGGCCCGCGCGAACGGGCGGAAGACCTTCCTGCGAGAGCCGGATCCAGTCCTGGTCGGGAACGAGCCCGACATGGATGGGCAATTCCGCAAGCCGCGAGAGCAGATCGCCGTCTGGCATCTGCGCGTACAGCGCTTCGACCGTCGCGCTTCTGCCGAACGGCTCCTCGTCGATCAGCACCGCCTGCGGCCTGGGTGGCGTAATTTCGAACAGCGCGGCCACGTCGCCCGCCCGGTCCTTCGCCACCACGACGCTCGCCTTCCATATCGGCGCGTTGAGCACGTTCACGCGATTGCCTTCAATTGAGTTACACGCACCATCACACGCAAAATATCATGTCCCCGTAATAGAAGCGTGTCATCCCCGCGAAAGCGGGGACCCAGAGAGAACGGCGTTGGCGCTTTACGCACTGGATTCCCGCTTTCGCGGGAATGACACGCCAGGGTAGGCGGTTCAACCTCCTCCCCACGCGCAGATGGGGGTCGCGCGGCGGCCTCTTGATCCGGCGGACGTTTGGCCTTCCTGTGCGGCCTCGCAATCCGCCAACCGGTGAGACCAATGTCGTTCTCCATCTATGACGCGTCCATTCCGCCCACATTGCGCACGCTCGACAGCCTTTCGAAGATTCTCGACAAGGCGGTCAAGCACGCCGAAGAAAGCAAGATCCCGCTTTCCGATCTGCTCGAAGCCCGCTTCGCGGCCGACATGTTTCCGTTCACCCGCCAGGTCCAGGTCGTCAGCGACACCGCCAAGGGCCTCGCGGCGCGGCTCGCCGGCATCGACCCGCCGAGCTTTCCCGACACGGAGACCACCTTTCCCGATCTTCAGGCGCGCCTTGCGAAGACCATCGCCTTCGTGAAGGGCGTAGCGCCGGAGAAGATTCAGGGCGCCGAGACCCGCTCGATCACCATCAAATTTCCCCAAGGCGAGATGAGCTTCACCGGCAAGGACTTCGTCACCTTCTTCGCGCTGCCCAATCTCTATTTCCACGCCGCCACCGCTTACGACCTCCTGCGCCACAAAGGCGTGCCCATCGGCAAGCGGGACTTCCTCGGCGCGGAGTGACCCCGCGCTGAACCTTGCCCNNCCACCTCCCCCGCACTTCGTGCGGGGGAGGAAAATGTCGAGCGCACTTCGCTCCGTTTCTTTCCTCCCCCGCGCGCGGAGTGCGTGGGGGAGGGAGACCGCGAAGCGGTGGAAGGGGCCTTCCCCCGCCTTTGGCGAGGGAGGATTCGCACCGCATCCGCAGTCTCGCTTTTTCAAATTTACCGTGCGAAATACCCATGGGCTGGGTATTTGTTTCCTTTTCGTTCCTAGGCAAGTTCGCCCCCTCCGCCCCGCTGCGCTCGGCACCTCCCCCACGCTTCGCGCGAGGGAGGAAAAACTGCGGGCGCGCGACCTTATCTTTCC
>PKWC01000199.1 GCA_003131925.1 Alphaproteobacteria bacterium
GCCGAGCGTCCATTTGTTGAAGACGAAGCGGATGTCGAACGCGGCCTCAAGTGCGGATTCGATGGTGGCGAGCGTCTCGTCGTCGAACCCCTTGGCCCGCAAGGCGTCGTGGGTCACGCCCTCGGTGAGCGTCTCGAGGGTGCCGTTGCCGACCGCATAAGCGACAACGTCGTCGATTTCGCTCTGTTGGTAGCCAAGCGCCGAAAGCGCTTCGGGCACGCAGCGGTTGATGATCTTGAAATAGNNTCGACGCCGGTGGTGTCGCAATCCATCACGAGCCCGATCGTGCCGGTCGGCGCGATGACCGTCGCCTGTGCATTTCGAAAGCCGAATTCCTCGCCGAAGGCGAGAGCGTCGTCCCACGCGCGCGTAGCTGCCGCCGCGAGCGATTCGTCGGTCAGCGCGGCGAGGTCCAAGGGCACGGGCGCGGTCGCAAGCTGCTCGTATCCGTCAGTCGCAGCATGCGCCGCTCGCCGGTGGTTGCGGATCACCCGCAGCATCGCTTCGGCATTGGCACCGTATTCCGGGAAAGGTCCGAGTTCGCCTGCGAGCTCGGACGATGTTGCATAGGACACCCCCGTCATCACTGCGGAGATTGCTCCCGCAATGGCGCGGCCTTCGCGGCTGTCATAGGGAATGCCGGCCGCCATCAGATACCCGCCGATATTCGCGAAGCCGAGACCGAGCGTGCGATAGTCGAAAGAGCGTTGCGCAATCTCGCGCGACGGGAACTGCGCCATCATCACTGAGATTTCGAGGACGACCGTCCACAGTTTGACTGCGTGCTCAAAAGCGGAGACGTCAAAACGTTTTCCGGACTCCGACGCCTTCCGGAACGCCATGAGGTTGAGGGAGGCAAGGTTGCAGGCCGTGTCGTCCAGGAACATGTATTCCGAGCAGGGGTTCGAGGCGCGAATCTCGCCGCCCGCCGGACAGGTGTGCCAGTCGTTGATTGAGGTGTGAAACTGGATGCCCGGATCCGCGCAGGCCCAGGCGGCATAATTGATCTTGTCCCACAGCGCGCGCGCAGGCATCTCCTGCGCAATGCCGCCTTTGCGATAGGTCAGCCGCCAGTCCTCGTCGTCTTCAACCGCCTTTAGGAACGCATCGGTGACGCGGACGGTATTGTTGGAATTCTGGCCGGAAACCGACAGGTAGGCTTCGGAGTCCCAGTCCGTGTCGTAGGTCGGAATCCGGAAGTCGATTTCCTTGAATCCCTGGCGAGCGAAGGCGATAGCGCGCTCAATGTAATTGTCGGGGATCATCGATTTGCGTGCGGCTTTTACTTCGCGGCGCAATGCAGGATTCTTTTTGGGATCGAAGCAATCGTCGCCTGACCCTTCGCAATTGATGCAGGCGCGCATGACGGCTTTCAGGTGCCGCTCCGCGAGCTTCGAGCCCGCGACAAGCGCGGCAACCTTTTGTTCTTCGACCACTTTCCAGTCGATGAACTGCTCGATATCGGGATGGTCGACATCGACGATGACCATCTTGGCCGCGCGCCGCGTCGTGCCGCCCGACTTGATCGCGCCGGCGGCGCGATCGCCGATCTTCAGAAAGCTCATCAGACCGGAAGATTTGCCTCCGCCGGAAAGCTTCTCGTTCTCGCCGCGCAGGCTGGAGAAATTCGTGCCCGTCCCCGAGCCGTATTTGAAGAGACGCGCTTCGCGCGTCCACAGATCCATGATACCGCCTTCGTTGACGAGATCGTCGGAGACACTCTGGATGAAGCAGGCATGCGGCTGGGGATGCTCGTAGGCGGAGGTGGACTTCACCAGCCGGCCAGAAAGATGGTCGACGTAATAGTGCCCCTGGCTCGGACCATCGATCCCATAGGCCCAATGAAGCCCGGTGTTGAACCATTGCGGGCTGTTGGGCGCCGCCTTCTGCGCGGCGAGCATGTGGCATATTTCATCCTGGAATGCCCGCGCATCGTTTTCCGAATCGAAATAGCCGCCCTTCCATCCCCAGTAGGTCCACGCGCCTGCCATGCGGCAGAACACCTGCTTGGCGGAGGTTTCACCCGTGCGCTCCTCGCCGTCGGCGACATGGCGCCAGAGAAATTCGGGGACACCTTCCTCGGCGACGGACTTGAGACGAACCGGGATACCGGCCTTGCGGAAATATTTCTGCGCCAGCACGTCGCTGGCGACCTGGCTCCACTCAGCCGGCACTTCGATGTCTGCCTGACGGAACACCACGGAACCGTCCGGATTGCGGATCTCGCTTGTCACAGCGCGAAACGCGATTCCCTCGAAAGCGGAACGGCCTTCCGATGTGAAGTGACGACGAATGCGCATCTTTTCCCCCAGGCTTTGTGTTCATCACAACCGCCTTGCCGCTGCGTCCGGGAGACGATTCTCCGTCGCGGGAAGCCAGCCTTTCGGCCGGCGACCACCGCGTCGGGTGTTCGATCGTTCCCAGATTTTGTGCCGCGGCGAGGCGGCAGACCCCAACTATGGACACACGTTGCCGGCGCACGCAAGAGACAAGTGGTAAACGAGCGTCTACCCACAACATCTTGGGCCTCGGCGGAGATGGCGGAATTGCTGGCAGATTCGGCATGTCAAGGAGGGTGGCGCACGATCCGTCGGAAAATATTTTCAACCGAACCGGCCCTCGTGGAGCCATTGCGCCAGAAAGCTCGCGAAGGCGCCGATCGAATCTCCTCGTCGACTGGCATTGGCGCGCTCCCGCGCCAACTTCTATAGTCATCGCGATCCTGGATTCGGTAAATGGCATGTCCTGGTTGCGGGCAATATTCGTATGGTGGCAGCGGGCGACGCCGGGCACATTGCTGCTGACATGGCTGTCGGGGCATTTCGTCGGAGAGGACAAGTTCGGCAACCGCTACTACCAGAACCGGGCAGCCTTGCGGCGCTGGGTGATCTATAACGGAACCGTCGAGGCCTCGCGGGTGCCCGCGGAATGGCATGGCTGGCTGCATCACACATTCCGCGAGCCGCCGACTGTCGCACCGCTGCGTGTGAGGCCGTGGGAGAAGGAGCACGTTCCGAACCTGACGGGCACCGACATGGCCTATCGTCCGCCCGGCAGCCTGGGTGCGTCAGGCCAGCGCGCGCCGGCGACGGGCGACTACCGCGCCTGGAAACCTGAGTGAAAATCAGCCGGAGCTTATCGAACCATGCAGAACAACACCTTTGAGACGCTGATGGGCGCGATGGTCATCCTGGTGGCCGCGGGCTTTCTCTATTTCGCCTATACTTCGACCAGTGTCGGATCGTTGGGTGGCTACGAGCTCGGCGCGCGCTTTGCCAGCGCCGACGGCATCGCCACCGGGACCGATGTGCGCCTGCACGGCATCAAGATCGGCCGCGTGTCGTCGCTGGAGCTTGATCCGAAGACCTATGCTGCGATCGTCAAGATTAGCGTGCGCGACGACGTGAAACTTCCCGACGATTCCTCGATCAAGATTACCTCCGCGGGCATCATGGGAAGTTCCTATCTCGCCATTCAGCCGGGCGGCAGCGAAAAAATGATTCCTCCAGGAGGCCAAATCACGAATACGCAGGGATCGATCGATCTGATGGGACTGATCGGCCGCGCGATCTACGGAAACTCCGGAAGCAAATAATGGCAATCGCATCGACAGGAGTTCGAATTGCCTACGGCATCGCAATGGCGTTGCCCGCTTTGGCACAGGCGCGCGCGGAACCGGTGAATATTCCACATTCGCAAAAGGCGCTGAGCCTTGCCGATGCCCTGCCAGGCAAGGACGGGATCAAGCGGGCACTCGTTCTGCGCGGGCTCGACAAGATCACGGGGCGCCCGACCAACATCTTTGCGCCGGTCGGCATACCGGTGAACTTCGCTTCGCTCACCATCACGGCCCGGTATTGCTACTCGACGCCGCCAAGCGAGCCGCCCGAGACGACGGCGTTCGTCGAAATCCAGGATCATCGGCCCGATCAGCCCGCGCGCAGCGTGTTTTCCGGCTGGATGCTGGCGTCCAGTCCATCCCTGAACGGGCTGCAGCACCCGCTCTATGACGTCTGGGTAATCAGCTGCAAGACGAACCAGCCTGGCCAGGTCGCGCCTGTGGTGGCTTCTACCGCTCCTGTGAAGCCCACGTCCCCAGACGCCGAAGCGAAGGAGGCCGTGCCCGAGCTGCCGGAAGGCTCGGGACAATAGAGGCCGCACGGAAATTCGGCGGTCTTGTGGATCGCCGAGTCAAGACACTCGAGATAAGAGCTACGCGGAACGGCGAGGGCGCCAAAGCGCGCGAGATGTTCCGTCAGGAATTGCGCGTCGAGCAGGGCAAAACCACCCCGTCTCAACCGCGCAACGAGATGAACCAGCGCAACCTTGCTGGCGTCGCGTTCGCGCGAGAACATGCTTTCGCCGAAGAAGGCAGCGCCGAGATTCACGCCATAGAGGCCGCCGGCTAGCCTGCCGCCGCGCCAGCATTCAACGCTGTGGGCATTCCCGCGCCGGTGCAACGCATTGTAAAGCGTGACGATCTCCGCGTTGATCCAGCTTTCCGCCCGTCCCGGCGCCGCTGCCGCGCACGCCCGGATCACTTCATCGAACGCGCTGTCGACACGCACTTCGAATCGGTCGCTACGCACGGTTCGCGCCAGGCGGTGCGAAACGTGAAATCCGTCGAGTGGAATGACGCCGCGCTCCTCGGGCGACACGAAGTAGAGCTTGTCGTCATCGCGCCGTTGGGCCATCGGAAATACACCCTCGGCATAAGCCTGGAGGAGCATCTCGGCGGTGAAACGCGGCGTTCCGTGCATCGCATCGGCCTCAGGCGCCGTGAGCGGCCAGGTACTGCTCGAGCCAATGGATGTGATAGTCGCCGTTCAGGACGTCGGTTTCCCGCACCAGCTTCTGGAACAGTGGAATCGTCGTTTCGATTCCGGCCACCACGATCTCGTCGAGCGCGCGCCTGAGACGCATGAGGCATTCGTTCCGGTTGCGCCCATGCACAATGAGCTTGCCGGCGAGGCTGTCGTAATAGGGTGGGACCCGGTAGCCCGTATACATCGCAGAGTCGAAGCGCACACCGAGTCCGCCCGGCGCATGAAACTGCGTGATGGTTCCCGGCGAAGGCTGGAATGAGAATGGATTTTCCGCGTTGATCCGGCATTCGATCGCGTTGCCCGCAATCACGATGTCGCTCTGCTCGAGCTCGATGGGACTCGCGGCGGCAATTCGAATCTGCTCGCGCACGATGTCGATGCCGGTGATTGCCTCTGTGACAGGATGCTCGACCTGAAGCCGGGTATTCATTTCGATGAAATAGAACTGACCGTCCTCGAACAGAAACTCGACCGTGCCCGCGCCCAGATAGCCGAGCTTCGACAGCGCGCTCGTGACGGTGTGGCCGATCTCTTCGCGCTGGGCGGCGTTCAGGGCCGGGGAGGGCGCCTCCTCCCAGAGTTTCTGATTTCGGCGCTGCAGGGAGCAATCACGCTCCCCTAGGTGAAGCACCTTCCCGAAGGAATCGGCGAGCACCTGCACTTCGATGTGCCGCGGGCGCTCGAGATATTTCTCGATGTAGACGGAGTCGTCGGCAAAGGCAGTCTTCGCCTCGGCACGCGCGGTCGTAAGGGCGAGCGGCAGGTCTTCGGGCCGCCTGGCAACCTTCATCCCGCGGCCGCCGCCGCCTGCGGCGGCCTTTATGAGGACGGGATAGCCGATCGCGGCCGCGATGCTGGCGGCGTCATCATCGCTTCCGACGGCGCCCTCGGAGCCGGGAACCGTGGGAATTCCGAGCTGCGCCACGGCCTGTTTGGCGGCAATCTTGTCGCCCATCAGGCGGATGTGTTCCGGGCGCGGGCCGATAAAGGTCACGCCATGATCGGCGACGATCTCCGCAAAGCGCGCGTTCTCCGAAAGGAAACCGTAACCTGGGTGAACCGCTTCCGCGCCCGTGATCTCGCAGGCGGCGATGATTTGCGGCACATTCAGGTAGCTTTGCGCCGCCGGCGCCGGCCCGATGCAGACGCTTTCATCCGCAAGGCGCACATGCATGGCGTCGGCATCTGCCGTCGAATGGATCGCGACGGTGGCTATGCCCATCTCCTTGCAGGCACGGTGGATTCTGAGCGCGATCTCGCCGCGATTGGCTATGAGAATCTTTTCAAACATGTTTGGCCGTGGGCGCGCCTCGAAGCCGTCTTCAACCTAAATCTCAGGAAAGGACGAGAAGGGTTTGTCCGAACTCGATAGGCTGCGCGTCCTCCACGCAGATCTCCTTCACGATTCCGGAGCGCGGGGCGATGATCGGATTCATCGTCTTCATGGCTTCGACAATCAGCAGCGTGTCGCCTTCGCGGACCGTATCTCCAACCTTGACGAAGGGAGGCTTGCCGGGCTCGGGCGCGACATACACGGTTCCGACCATGGGCGACGAAATCGCACCGTCGCCATCGCGTTTCACCGCCTGGCTTTCGAGTGGCGCCCGTCCTGGCGCAGCAAGTGGCTCGGACATGATGGAGAGCGGCGCGTGAGCGGCGCTGGGCGCCGTTGTTGCCGGGCGGGCGACACGGATGCGGCAGCCGCCCTGTTCGATCTCGATTTCGCCCAGCCCGGTTTCATCCAGCAGTTCCGCGAGTTCGCGAATGGCGCCGGCATCAACGGCGAGCGGCGGTTTTGCCTTTCCGCCGGTCGCCAGCCGGGCACCCAGCTGCTTCACGTCCTTCATGTTCATGATCGGGCCTTGAGCAATTCAGCCAGTGCGTCGATGGCCAACAGGTAACCGGCGGCCCCAAAACCGCAGATCACGCCGCTGGCAGCTTCGCTTATATAGGAATGACGCCGAAAGGTTTCGCGCCGGTAAGGATTGGAGAGATGGACTTCCACTAGAGGTGTTTCGAGCGCTCGGCAGGCGTCGAGCAAAGCGATCGATGTGTGGCTGTATCCCCCGGCGTTGAGGATGACGCCAAGTGCGCCATTTCGCGCTTCCTGAACCCAGTCGATGAGCTCGCCTTCGCGGTTGCTTTGCCGGAAAACGATTTCCCAACCCAAGGTGTGCGCCCGGGCGGAGGTGGCTTCACCGATTTGTTCGAGTGTGGCCTTGCCGTAGATCGTGGGCTCACGGCTGCCAAGCAGATTGAGATTTGGCCCGTTGAGGACATATATCGGAAGTGAGCGTTTGCGGGACTGGGCCACGAAATCTCCGGTCGAAGCACGATCAACCCGCTTTATACTGGCCCTTCGTGGCGACGGAAACCTGGATAAGGCAAGGACGCATGGCGTGGGCTCTCAAAATCAACGGTGAAGAGCGACGGTTCGACCACTCGCTTACCGTGCGGGAAATGCTGATTCTTCTCGGCCTCGATCCCGCAAAGATTGCCGTCGAGCGCAACCTCGCGATCGTCCCGCGCTCGAGCTACGGCGATATCAGGCTGGGCGACGGCGACAGGATCGAGATCGTGCACTTCATCGGCGGCGGTAACGCGCCGATCGCCAATTTACCCGAGGACAAGCCGCTCACAATCGCCGGACGGACCTATGCGTCGCGACTGATCATCGGAACCGGCAAGTACAAGACCTATGCCGAGAATGCCGCGGCGCTCGAGGCGTCGGGAGCCGAAATCGTGACCGTTGCCGTGCGGCGGGTGAATCTCAGCGATCCCGGCGCACCGCGGCTTGTCGACTACATCGATCCGAAGAAAGTCACCTATCTGCCCAACACCGCCGGCTGCTTCACCGGCGAGGATGCCGTGCGCACCTTGCGGCTCGCGCGCGAGGCCGGTGGCTGGACGCTCGTGAAGCTCGAAGTCCTGGGCGACCGCAAGACGCTCTATCCCGACATGCTGGAGACATTGCGCGCCACGGAACTGCTCATTCGCGAAGGATTCCAGGTGATGGTGTATTGCAGCGACGATCCGCTGATGGCCACGCGTCTCGAAGAGATGGGAGCAGTCGCGATCATGCCCCTCGCTGCGCCGATCGGCTCGGGTCTCGGTGTGCAGAATGCCGTCAATATTCGGATGATCGTCGAAGAGGCCAAAGTGCCGGTGATCGTCGATGCGGGCGTCGGCACGGCGTCCGACGCGGCCAAGGCGATGGAGCTCGGATGCGACGGCGTGCTGATGAATACTGCGATCGCGGGCGCGAAGGATCCGATTGCGATGGCGCGTGCGATGAAGCTTGCGGTCGAGGCCGGCCGGCTCGCATATCGCGCTGGTCGAATCGAGCGCAAGCTGTATGCGACGGCTTCGAGTCCGTTGACGGGGCTGATCGGGTAGGGCGCGCATCACCGCGAAAACCTCCTCCGCCCGCTTGCGCCGACGCCATGTAAACAGCTAACGATTCCTCCCGGGGAATCTTATGATGTTCACGCCGCCTGAAATCATCATTGCCGTGGTCGTGATCGCGGCAATGATCTTCATTCCAGTCCTTCGCCGTCTGCTCGGGCTGATTATCCGCCTCGCGGTTTTTCTCGTCGCCGTGGGAATCGTAGCCGCCGGGGTCACGATGATGCTGAACAACGAAACAATTTTCGAACGGCCCGGCTTGGGGCAGCGAGTGGAGAGATTCCTCACGATGAACTCCGCCGCCTCGAGCACGACCGGGTCGAGCTCAGTGGTCTGCGTGATGGAAAATCCCCCGCCGCCACCGCCCACCGCCGCCGAGGCCAAGCCGCACAAGCGTGCGCCAAAAAAAGAGCCCGAGATTCAGGATACCCGCAATGATCTCTCCAACGCGTCGCCCGCGCCGATCGACGACGTCTTTCCTGAATTGATTCGCCGCAGCTTCCCCGGCATCTCGCGCGACAAGCTGTTCCAACTCTCCACCGATACGGTCAACTCGCTCGGCGGATGGCGGATCGTTAAATCCAACCCGGCCAACTACACTATCGACTGCATCTACACGTCGCGGATTTTCAAATTAGAGGACGACGTGCGAATCATAATCGACCCGTCCGGCGATATCGAAGTATGCTCGCGTTCCGGCCTGGCGCGCCCCGGCACCACCTCGATGCTGCGCTTCTTCCCGGGCGACCTCGGCTCGAACGTCGGACACATCAAACAATTCTACGAGACGCTCGAGCCAAAAATGGACGAGGTCTACAAAGAAGAGCAAGACAAGCAGAACGCAAAGAAGCCCCCGGGTCACTGATCGCGCTGCGCCGCTTTTGACAAAACGCACTCGATCCCGTCAAGCTATGATCGTATGGCGATGCGGGAAGCTCAGATCGAGGCGCTCGCGACTCATCTCGTGAACGGGCTGATCGAGCGCGGCGTCATCAAGCCCAAGGCCGACGTCAAGGAACTGGTTGCGTGCGTGACTGAGCTGATGTCGGAAAATTTCGAGACCGAAGCGCAAATCGACGAAGAGGCCGACAAGATGGCGGAGGCGGAAGCGCGCCGCGACACGCGCCTCGACGTCACGCGGCTGCGTAATTTGATTCGCCAGCGGCTGGCCGAGAAGAAAAACTTTACGCTCTAGCAAATGCTATCGGGACGGGGAGCGGCGCTCGGCGGTAAACGAGATCTCGATATCGCTATTCTAAAAAGATGAAACTGACTGAAGCACGAGTCCTGTTCCTGGCGCGCGAGTCACTGGCGAAATTGCGCGACGAGGGACTCGCCGAAATATCAAACTTTCCGCTCGCACTCCGGCAAGCGCGCGAAATCGTCGCGCAGTTCAATGAGCAGGGCGACGAAGTCGATGCGATCGTGCGCCGCAAGATCAATTCGATCAAACGCGGCGTCGTCGAAGGCTCGAACGAATGGACCATCCTCTACAAACGCTACCGCGACGAAGAGATGCGGAAGAAAGGCCCGCAGCGGTGAGTGAGGAAGGGTGGATCACTTTATCTAATGTGAAACCCGCGGTGGGGTTCACACTTCCTTCGGCAGGGC
>PKWC01000227.1 GCA_003131925.1 Alphaproteobacteria bacterium
CGGGATCCGCAATGGTTGGATGAGGCTTTTCGATCGGATGTTTTCCGGCACGAGATCGGCATGCTCGCGAAGTCGATAACTCGCCCCCTCGATCTGGATGACGGTCGCATGGTGCAGAAGGCGGTCAAGCAAAGCGGTCGCGACCACGGGGTCTCCAAAAACCTGTCCCCATTCGGAAAATCCGCGATTTGAGGTGAGGATCATGGCGCCCTTTTCGTAACGGGCGTTGACGAGCTGAAAGAAGAGATTGCCGCCGCCCGGAATGACGGGGAGGTAGCCGATCTCGTCGACGATGAGCAGGGCGAAGCGGCAGAAGAACCTGATTTTCTCGCGCAGAGCTCCTTCGCGTTCTGCCTTGGCGAGGGCGCCGATGATATCGGCGAGGCTGCCGAAGTAGACGCTACGTCCGGCCTTCACAGCTTCGACGCCGAGCGCCAGGCTCAAGTGGCTTTTGCCGGTTCCGGGCGGCCCGATCAGATGCAAGGCCTCGGCGCGGTCGATGAACTGCAACTCGGCGAGCGCCATGATGCGGTTCCTGTCGAGCGAGGGCTGGAACGAGAAGTCGAAGCCGGCGAGGGTCTTCTTGATGGCGGAGAGCCGCGCCATGACGAGGGCCATCTTCACGCGCCGGTTCTCACGCAGAGTGAGCTCCTCGGCGAGCAGCGCGTCGATGGCTTCGAGGGCGTTCATTTCGCCGCGCTCGATCCGGCGCACGGTGGCGTCGAGGATTTCGATGGCGCGCGGCATTTTCAAGCCGACCAGGCTACGTTTGATGCGATCGATGACGGAGGGGACGATCTCGGCATGCGCGGTCATCGCGTCCTCCCCTGGCCGGCGAGGCGGCGACCGACAGCTTCATAGAAGTCGAGGGAGCGTCGAGCGACGCGATCGCCGGCGCGGCGGATAATGATGGGCTCGCCCTCGGCCGGCTGTCGGCGCGGCGGCAAGGGCTTGCGGTGGGCGGGGTCGAGACGTCTCTGGTCGCGCCCCTCGAGCGGCGCGTGGCTGGCGATGAGATCGCCGGCCTCGAAGATGCGGATCTCGTCGGCAAGGACATGAATGTCGAGGATGCGGCGGCGCGTCGTGTCCGGCACGCTGTACAGATTGCCGCCGACGCTCACCATGCCTTCGTGCGAGACCCGCCTTTCGAGCTTGAGGACCGTCCGATAAGGGGCGAGTGGCAAGGGCTTCAGGGCTGGCTTTTCCTCGGCGAAGGCCTCGTAGACGACGCGCTGCGTGGTCGCGTGCACGCGCGGATTGGCGACCGTGTCGAGCCAATGCTGAAATTGGGCGTTGAGATCATCGAGATTGCGAAAGGAGCCGCCGAGGAAGAAGTCCTCGCGAATATAACGGAACGGCCGTTCCACCTTGCCTTTCGTTTTCGGCCGGTAAGGCTGGCAAGCGCGGGGCTGGAAACCATAATGGCGGGCGAGATCGACAAGCGCGCGATTGTAGACGACGAGGCCGTCGGCGTCTTCGCCGATGACCGCGGTCTTCATCCGATCGTAGAGGATCTCGTGCGGCGCGCCGCCGATCGCCTCGAGAGCGGCGATATGACAGCGCAGGACGCTCTGCAGGTCCTGGTGAACGACGAAGCGGCCCCAGATAAGCCGGGAGTAGCCGAGCACCATGGAAAACAACCAAACGATGCGCTTGACGCCGGGCTCGTCGGCAAACTCCACCTCGAAATGGGCGAAGTCGACTTGCGCTTGCTGGCCTGGCGGCGTTTCGAAGCGCACTTCGAATCCGGCCGTGCGCGGCGGCCGCAAGTCGCGCACGCAGTCTCTGAGAACGCTGTAGCCGCCCGCGTAGCCGCGTTCCTTGACCTCGCGCCACAAACGCACTGCCGTTAGGCCGGGATAGACCGCCAACCGCTCCTTCAAATAAGGCTCGAATGAATCGGTGATCCGAGGCTGCGGCGCCCGTGTTTTGTATTTCGGCGGCTCAAGCCCCTTGGCGATAGCGCTACGAACGGTCTTCCGATCGACGCAGAGCTGGCGGGCAATGGCGGAAACAGACAAGCCTTGTTGATGAAGATCCAAAATCATCACGAGTTCCCCGAGTTTGATCACCGCGCCGCTCCCTCCCGCCAAAGGGAGCAGCATCGGCGAGTTAGTCCCCGTCGGGCCTGCCAGGGCTCGTCCTGGGAGGCTCGACATCAGGAAAACTGGGGAATTTTCAAACGCCATAACTGGGGAGAATTAATCCGCCGCTGACAGGAACCCTCTATCAAGCCTTCCCGCCCGCAGAGGCCCGTCGCATCCTGCGTCGCCTCGAGTTCCACTACGTCCCCAAGCATGCCAGCTGGCTCAACATGGTGGAGATCGAGATCGGCGTGCTGCGCGGCCAGTGCCTGGACCGGCGCATCGACGATCCAAAGCGCCTAGCCTCCGAAATCGCCGCTTGGGAGCGACAGCGCAATGCCGCCAAGGCTCGCATCAATTGGATGTTCACAACCGAAAAAGCCCGCGCCAAACTGGGCCCCGCTTACCCCGACACATCCAAAGAGTCATAATCACCGTGCAGAGGTACTAGTGCACCGATTCCATGAAACCGATGAGTTGAGGGGGATTCTTTTTGGCGACGATGCATTGTAGCTTCGTTTGGCGATTCGCTGAACGAGGCCTTGCATCATGGCAGCACCGCGGCTTGTGGTCGAGTTGACCATCGGAGGAGAAGACGTGACGACGCTGATGGCGATTGCGCGATCGCGAACAGAACCGGCAAGCCGGGTCGAGCGGGCGCGCATGCTTTTGGCCTATCGAGATGAGCCGTCCTTCTTTGCCGTAGGACGATTGCTTGGGGTGCATCATCAAACCGTGCAACGCTGCATCGAGCGAGCCGCGGCCCTTGGCCCGTTGGCGGCGTTGGACGACAGTGCGCGACCCGGCAAGATGGCGACGATAACACCCGAGGCTAAAGCATGGCTCGTGTCGCTGGCCTGCCAGAAAGCGAAGGACTTCGGCTATCCGCACGAGCTGTGGACGACGCGGCTCTTGGCCCGCCATGCGCGCGAACATGGGCCAGCTGCCGGGCACGAATGCCTCGCGAAATTGGTGCAAGGAACCGTATGCAAAATTCTCGACGCACATGCCGTGAAGCCGCACAGGATACGCTACTACCTGGAGCGCCGCGATCC
>PKWC01000020.1 GCA_003131925.1 Alphaproteobacteria bacterium
GTGATCCTCGACATCTTCGCCGCGCACGCGGGCAGCGCGGAGGGCAAGCTGCAGGTGGAGCTTGCGCACCTGACTTATCAAAAGGGCCGGCTGGTGCGTACCTGGACCCATCTGGAGCGCCAGCGCGGCGGCTTCGGGTTCCTGGGCGGCCCGGGCGAGACGCAGATCGAGACCGACCGCAGACTGATCGGCGAGCGCATCGCCAAGATCAAGCTCGAGCTGGAAAACGTGCGCCGCACGCGCGGGCTGCACAGACGTGCGCGGAAGCGCGTGCCCCATCAGGTGATCGCGCTGGTGGGTTACACCAACGCCGGCAAGTCGACTTTGTTCAATGCGCTGACGAAATCCGCGGTCGAAGCACGCGACATGCTTTTCGCCACGCTCGACCCCACCATGCGCGGCATCAGACTGCCCGGCGGACGGCGCGTCGTGCTCTCCGACACGGTGGGTTTCATCGCCGATTTGCCAGTGGAGCTGATCGCCGCCTTCCGCGCCACGCTCGAAGAAGTCCTCGAAGCTGACATCATCGTGCATGTGCGCGACGTGGCCCACGAGGAATCCGCGGCGCAGAAAGGCGACGTGCTGCGCGTGCTCGCTGAGCTCGGGATCGACACAGAAGGTGACGCGCGCATTCTCGAATTGCTCAACAAGATCGACCTGCTCGAACCACCCGCCCGTGCGGCCCTGCGCGCCCGCAATGGCGGAGAGAAAGCGCCCGTCGCGGTGTCAGCGCTGACAGGGGAGGGCATCCCCGATTTCCTCGCGCGCATCGAGAAGATGCTCGGCCGGCAGGGACTGGTAATGAATCTGCGCCTCGATCCCAGCGACGGCGCCGGAATGGCCTGGGCCTACGCCCACGGCCGCGTGCTCGCGCGACGAGACCGCGCAAAACACGTGGAACTGAGCGTCGCGATTGATCCGGATGCGCAAGGGAGATTCGAGAAGCGGTATGGAGAGCGGGCGTCGATTGCGACGACATCCTTTTAAGAAAACGCTGTCAAGACAAGCGCTGTCTCTGAACCGCAATAGTGATCGACGAATCCGGGTTGCCCGCTGCGATGTAAAGCGCCAGTGTGCCAGCCTGCGTTGCGCGCATTCCGAACCACACGGTATTTTTGCCCACAACATTCGCCTTCGCGTTGTCCAGGCGATCCACACGGGCTCAGCTTGTAGCGGGCCCCAAACCGCCGCAAGCATGCGAAACCGCGTGCCGGACAGAAACGTTGCCACCTGACGCCCGTTGATGTCAGAGACGGGCCCGCAAAAGCCGGATCGGGGAAATTGAACATACCTGGAAAGCGCCGTGGATCGGGGAGAACGCTTGTCGTCCTTGCGGTGCTGGCGGCGATCGCGGCGGCAGCGGTGATTTTTTTGATTCGCTTCCCGCACTGGCATGCCGTCCGGCCCTATCCCGGCATGCCGCCGGTCGTCGACCGCAGCAACATCTATGGCGAGGCAGGGCGCAATCACTTCAGCCGCGCGGTCGCGGGCGCACTCGAGCGCATCTATGTTCCCAATATCCGTTCGGGCGATGTCTATGTTATCGACCCGCGCACACTTCGCGTGGTGGACCACTTCACGACGGGCCGCAACGCCCAGCACGTCGTGCCGTCATGGGATTTGCGCACGCTCTGGGTGACCGGCAGTGCGAGCACCGGCCGCCGCGACGGCAGCCTCACACCCATCGATCCGAAAACCGGCAAGCCCGGCACCATCATCGCGGTTCCCGACGCCTACAACATGTATTTCACGCCGGATGGACGCGCGGCGATCGTGGTGGCCGAAGCGCAGCGGCGACTCGAATTCCGCGATCCGCGCGACATGGCGCTCGAGGATGCGCTGCCGGTCCGCGAATGCGACGGGATCAATCACGCCGATTTCGCCGCGGACGGAAGCTACGCGATCTTCACCTGCGAATTCGGCGGCGGTCTGGTGAAGCTCGATCTCCTGGCGCGCCGTATCGTGGGCCACCTCAGTCTGTCGCGTGGCCGGATGCCCCAGGACATTCGTCTCGCACCCGACGGCAGCATCTTCTATGTCGCCGACATGATGGCCGATGGTGTCTTCCTGATCGACGGCGAGCGCTTCGCGGAGGTGGGATTCATTCCCACCGGCATCGGCGCGCACGGGCTGGTGGTCAGCCGCGATGCCAGGAAGCTCTATGTTTCCAATCGCGGCGCGCACAGCGCGCTCGGTCCGCCACACGGTCCCGGCAGCGTGTCGGTCATCGATTTCGCGACGCGGCGGGTGGAACGCACCTGGCCCATTCCAGGAGGTGGCAGCCCCGACATGGGCAATGTCAGCGCCGACGGAAAACGTCTGTGGCTGGCCGGCCGCTTCGACAATGTCGTCTATGCGATCGACACCGCGACCGGCGCTGTCCGCACGATCCCCGTAGGCCGCGAGCCGCACGGCGTTGCCGTCTGGCCCCAACCCGGCCGCTACAGCCTCGGTCACACGGGCATCATGCGTTAAAATGGGTGAAACGATGGGCACGCGGAGCCGCGGAGGACACGGAAAAGAATT
>PKWC01000174.1:0-6373 GCA_003131925.1 Alphaproteobacteria bacterium
GCAATCAATTCTGTTCAGGCGCAGGTGAGGGGGCGGCCTCACACCCCCGCCTTCCTGAACCATTCGAGCGCGCGGGCCCAGGCGAGCTTCGCGTCGGCTTCGTTGTAGCTCGGACGGTAGTCGGCGAAGAAGCCGTGCTCGGCATCCATGAACACGTCGATGCGGCAATCGAGCTTGCCGGCCTTGGCGAGCGCGGCGCGCATCGCTTCCACGTCGGAGAGATGAATGCCCATGTCCTTGCCGCCATAGAAGCCGAGCACCGGCGCGTGCAGATTCGCGGTGATGTCGAGCGGATAAAGGGGACGAAGCGGATTGGGCGGAACGGGACCGCGCAGCGGACCATAAAATGACGCGCCGGCCTTGAGCTTCGGATTGTGCGCGGCATAGAGCCAGACGATGCGGCCGCCCCAGCAGAAGCCGATGGTTCCGAGCCGGTTTGCGTCGGCGTGCTCGCTCGCGGCGAAGGCGGAGGCCGCATCGAGATCGGTCATCACCCCCGCATCGGGCACCTTCGAAACTATCTCGGTCATCAGCGCGTGCGGATCGGTGTATTTGCCCGGGTCGCCATAGCGCGCATAGAGCGACGGCGCGATCGCGTAAAAGCCCTGCTTGGCGAAGCGGCGGCAGATGTCCTTGATGTGCTCGTGCACGCCGAACACCTCCTGCACCACGAGCACCACCGGCCAGCGCGCGCCATGCGTGGGCTTCGCGCGATAGGCGGGCACGACGCCGTCAGAGACGGGAATGCGCACCTCGCCGGCGTCGAGTCCGTTCGCGTCGGTGACGATCGCGCCGGCACGCAACGGGCCTGCCGCCAGCGTGAAGCCGGCGACGAGCGAAGTAGCGGCGAAGGCGCGGCGGGAAAGCCCCGCGTTCCGGTTCAATGTCATCGGGAATCCTTTCCTTGCGCGAAACAATCACGATAGCTTCGCCATTCGCCCAATGTCTCCGCTTCGTAGACGCCGCGCGCGATGGCGCGGGCGACGCAGTCTGCGGCGGCGTTGCCGAGCTGCGTCACCACGTAAGGCCGCGGTTCGCCCACCGGGCGTTTCGCCGTGGAGAGAGCAAACACGGTGTCGCCGTCAAAGGGCGTGTGCACGGGCCGGAGCGCGCGCGCGAACCCGTCCGCCGCCATGATCGCAAGCCGCTTCAATTCCACCCGTGTGAGATCCGCGTCCGTGGCGACCACCGCGACCGTCGTGTTGGCGCCCGGTCGCGCCGGTTGCTTCACGTCGGGTGGCAGAGCGGGCGCGACGGGCGCGAAACCGGGATTCAGGCGCCGTCCGCCGAATTCCTTCCCCTGCTCGAACGGAAAGGCCCAGAATACATCCGTACACGGAATGATTGGCGAGCCGACCGCGTTGACGATCGCCAACGCGCCGACGGTGAAACCCTCTTCGGTCATGAGCGAGGCGCTTCCGGTGCCGCCCTTGTAGGCGCCGGCGATGGCGCCGAGCCCCGCACCCGCATTGCCGAGCGAGAATTCCGGTGCCGCGCGCTCCACCGCCGCGAGCGCGAGCCTCCGGTAGGGTGGATCGGCGCCCCAGTTCTTGTCTCCGCCATTCGCGAGATCGAAAATAATGGCCCCCGGCGCGATCGGCGCCGCCGGAACGTCGGGCGCGAAACGAAAGCCGCGCCCGCGCGCACCGAGCCATGCCATCACGCCACCGGCTGCGTCGAGCCCGTAGGAGGAACCGCCAGACAGCGCAATCGCATCGACCGTACCGACAAGGCTCACCGGATCGAGTGCGTCCGTTCCGATGGTACCAGGTGCGCCGCCGCGTACATCGACCGCCGCGGCCACGGGCCGATCCGCGAGAATGATGGTCACGCCGCTGCGCGCCGCGTGATCCTCGGCTTGCCCGACAGTGAGCCCGTCGACATCGGTGAGGAGATTGCGCTTGCCCGGCCGCGTCATCGCTGGCAACCGTACCCCGCGCCCCGCGGCGCGAAAAGAGAGGCGCGATGAAGGTGAACGGCAAAGCGATGCGAAAGTCATTTAACCTCCCCCTCGTGGGGAGGTCGAAAAACGCTCTTCGCGTTTTTCGGGTGGGGGGAACGGCGCCGGCGCACAGACCCCCACCCGGCTCGCACACCTTGTTTGCTGCACGTCGCTCTGCAGGCTCGCCGACCTCCCCACAAGGGGGAGGTAAGAATTGGCGTTGGGCGGTTGCGCTCATTGCCAGTGCGCTAACTGTCGCTACCGCGCCCGCGCATGCCGCGGAGGTTCCGGCGCGGCATTACATGGTCGCGGCGGCGAACCCTTATGCGGTGGATGCGGGTCTGCAGATGCTGCGCGCGGGCGGCTCGGCGGTCGACGCGGCGATTGCGATCCAGTCGGTGCTCACTTTGGTCGAGCCGGAGTCTTCCGGCATCGGCGGCGGCGCGTTCCTGCTTCTCTACGATCCCACCTCGAAGAAAGTGACGAGTTTCGACGGGCGCGAGACGGCGCCGGCATCGGCGACACCCGGCATGTTTCTCGATGCGAACGGCAGGCCACGCGGGAAATCCGACGTGATCCCCGGAGGCTTGTCCGTCGGCGTACCGGGCGACGTCGCCATGCTCGAGCTGGCGCACAGGAAATACGGAAGGCTGCCCTGGGCGAAACTGTTCGAACCTGCGATCGCGCTTGCCGAGAAGGGCTTCCCTGTCGGCCGCAAGCTCGCGGCGACGTTGCGCGACAACCCGCGCATGGCGCGCATGCCAGACATCAAAGCGTATTTCTACAAGCCCGACGGAACACCGCTGAAACAGGGCGAGATTCTGCGCAATCCTGAACTCGGCAAGACATTGCGTGCCATCGCCGCGGGCGGCGCGAAGGCCTTCTATTCGGGACCCATCGCGCAGGCGATCGTCGACAAGGTCGATCATGCGCCGCTCAACCTCGGGGGCATGGCGCTCGCCGATCTCGCGTCCTACCAGGCGAAGGAACGCGAGACCGTTTGCGGGTCCTATCGAATTTGGCGGGTGTGCTCGATGGGACCGCCGAGCTCCGGCGGCGTATCGGTGCTGCAGATTCTCGGCATGCTGGAGCGCTTTCCGCCGAAACAGCTTCAGCCCAACACGCTGTCGGAGATTCACCTTTTCTCCGAAGCCAGCCGGCTCGCTTTCGCCGATCGCGCGATGTGGCTGGCCGATCCCGACGTGGTGCACGTACCGGTCGCGGGGTTGCTCGACAGATCCTATCTGGCTGGGCGCAGCAAGCTGATCGATCCGCAGCACGACATGGGGACGGCAACGGCTGGAGAGCCGCCAACGAAACATGCGGAGTTTGCTCCCCAGCGCACGCCGCAGCTTCCCGGCACAAGCCATCTCTCGATCGTGGACGGACGCGGCGAAGCCGTTTCGATGACGACGACGGTCGAATCCACGTTCGGCGCCCAGATGATGGCGAAGGGATTTTTCCTCAACAATCAGCTGACAGATTTTTCGCTGGAGCCCGTGCGCGACGGAAAGCCTGTCGCCAACGCGCCGGCACCCGGCAAGCGCCCGATGAGCGCGATGGCGCCCACCATCGTGTTCAATTCCGATGGAAGTTTGCGGATCGCGCTCGGCTCGCCCGGCGGCCCGATCATCATCCCCTTTGTAGCAGAGACGCTTGTCGCGATGCTGGATGGCGGTCTCGATCCGCAAAGCGCCGCGGCGCTGCCCCATCACGCCAATCCCAACGGCCCAACGCTTCTCGAGGACGGCACGCCGATCGTTGATTATGGATCGGCGCTTTCGGCAATGGGCCATCACGTCGTGAACGCCAATCTCGAAAGCGGGCTCAACATCGTCGAGCGCGTCAAGGACGGCTACATCGGCGGCTCCGACCCCCGCCGTGATGGCGTGGCGAAGGGCGAGTGACGAAGAGGGGCACGCGGAGCCGCGGAGGNNACCACAGAGACACAGAGGACACGGAGCAAAAGGATCGCGCGCGAATGCGCGCAACTCTTCATTCCTCAGTGCCCTCTGTGTCTCTGTGGTGAATTTTTCTCTTCTCCGCGTGCTCCGCGCCTCCGCGTGCAATCTTCAACTTTTTTTGGCGACGCAGAAGAGGCGCTGGAAGGGGAAGAGCGTGATGCCGTTTGCCCGACGCGGATAGGCCTGCGCCACGCGCTGCCGGTATTCGGCTAGAAACGCTTCGCGCTCCTCGCCTTCGAGCGCATCGCGGTAGGGACGCAGGCCCGTGCCGAGCACCCAGCGATAGACGGCGTCGTCGCCTTCGAGCGTCTGCACGTAGCGCGTTTCCCAGATGTCGATGCGCTCGGCAATGGGTTCGAGAAGCGCGTAATACGCCTCGGGTTCGAGTACGTTCCACCATTCGCGCACACGGGCGAGTTTGTCTCTCCAGCGCGACTCACCCGCGATCTCCTGCGCGATCGCGTGACTGGGTTCGTGGAAATTGCGCGGCACCTGAAAGGCGAACGTCCCGTACGGAACCAGATGCGACATCAGCCGCGGAAGCAGCACCTCGTGATTCGCGACCCATTGGAACGTCGCGTTCGCGTAGATCACGTCGCAGGGCGCATCGGGCGCCCAGCTCGCGACGTCAGCTTCGATCCAGCGCGCCTGGATCGGCGTGGTGTGCGCCTCGGCGATCATGGCGCGAGAATTGTCGATGCCGTCGATCTTCGCGCGTGGCCAGCGCGCAGCGAGAAGAGCGGTCGAATTGCCGGGACCGCAGCCGAGATCCGCGACATGCTCAGGCGCTTCGGCGGCCACACGCGCCAGCAGATCCGCGGCCGCGCGCGTGCGCTCGTCGCCGAAGGCGAGATAGGTCTTCGGATCCCAGCTCACTCAGCGCTTCTCCCGGCCGGGAATATCGATGCGGAAGCAGGTGCCCGATTCACCGGTCGATTCGAGAACCACGTCGCCGCCATGAGCGCGCGCAAGGTCGCGGGCGATGGCGAGTCCGAGGCCAGTGCCGGCAGAGCGCGTTGACGCGGCGAAAGGCTGGAACAGTTTTGCCCGCACGAGATCCGGAATACCCGTGCCGTTGTCGCGAATGCGGATCGCAAGATTGGTGTTCTCTTGCTCTGCGCTCACCTCGATCCGTGCGCCGTCCCGGGGTTTCACGGCTTCAGCAGCATTGCGGATCAGATTGAGCAACGTGCGATAAAGCTGCTCGTGATCGGCGTTCGCTTCGAGAGTCGGATCGACGCGATTGTCGAACTCAATTGCGGCGTCGCCTTCAACAGCGATCGCCGCCTCGCCGACTTCGTCGACAAGCGGAGCCAGCGCAAAACGCTCGCGCCTCGGCGGGTGCTCGTCGGCACGGCCGAAACGCAGCGTGCGCGTCGCCAGAGTCACCGCGTGATCAAGCGAGGAGACGATGCGCGGCGCGAGCCGCTTCACCACGGGATCGTCGATGCGCGCGAGGCGGTCGGAAGCCAGCTGGGCGCTGGCGAGAATGTTGCGGAGATCGTGCTGGATTTTGGCGACCGCGCCGCCAAGCGCGGCGAGCCGCGCCTTCTGCTGCAGAAAGCCGGCAATATCGCGCTGCATCGAGGCAAGCTCGCGCTCGGCCTGGCCGATCTCGTCCTTGCGCTCCGATGCCTGGATGATGCGGCTGGAATCTTCGGGATCGTCGCGGAATCGTACCATGGCGCGGGTGAGGCGTCCCATCGGACGCACCAGCACTGCGTAGAGACTGAGGAACACCAACACTCCGGTTGCCAGTGAAATGACCAGCGCGACGAGTACCAGGCGATTTGCGTAGGAAACCAGGTCGTCGCGGATCGGGCGCTCGTCGGTGATGACCTCCACCGTTTCGGCGTGAACGATTCGCGTCATCGCGACCACGTGAAGCGTGCGGTTGCCACCCTCGGCCAGGCAATCGAGCGCGGCGGCAATCTGAGAAAAGAGACTCTGCTCGCGCAGATCGATGGTCAGGTCGAAGTGGCTGGGCTCGTCATGGGCGAGAAACAATTCCCGCTGATCGGCGCGTTTGAGCATCACCGCGCCCGCGCCGGCGCGCGCCAGAAGCTCGCGCCGGAGACCCTCGGACAATTGCTCGCCGCCCGATTCGGTGAAAGGCAGAATCGCGATTTCCGCGCTGGCGATGTGCGACTCCAGAAGGCTGCGGTGATAGCGGCCCAGCGTCGGCAACAGGATCAGCACTTCGGTCAGAAGCACATAGAGAATGGTGAGAAGCAGCAGCCGCCCCGAAAGACTGTGTGCAACCAGCGCCCATGCGTCGCTGGCTCGCTTGCGANNAGATGCGCTTTGCGGGCGCGCCTCGGGTCGCCGCTCCGGCGCGGGCGCCTCATCTCCCCGAATGACACGCAGTGTGACCACGATCCGATCAATCCTGCTTCGACGGAAATATGGGTATCAGATTTGTGGCAGGACTTGGTTGACGTCGTTCATCTTTCCTCCCCCAACGTGG
>PKWC01000174.1:6381-49461 GCA_003131925.1 Alphaproteobacteria bacterium
CCACGTTGGGGGAGGAAAAGAGGGTGCGTCTTCACCCCCCGCTTGGTTGACAGTTTCTAGCCCACTCCCTAGAACCCCGGCTCTTTCCGACGGGCCGATTGCCCGGGAGTCGAGGCCATGAAACGCACCTATCAGCCGAGCAAGATCGTCCGCAAACGCCGGCATGGTTTCAGGGCGCGCATGTCCACCGTGGGCGGCCGCAAGGTGCTGGCGCGCCGCCGGGCCCATGGCCGCAAGAAGCTTTCGGCCTGACAAACGCCAAAGACCCGGTGATCCCGCAGCCTGAGCGCGCGGTGACGATAGCGCGCCTGACGAAACGCTCGGAATTTCTAAGAGCGGCACGGGGAATAAGGCGGGTCGCCACCGGCCTGACCGTCGAGCTTTGCCAGACACCCGGCGCGGTTCCGGGCACGGCCCGCGTCGGCTTCACGGCCAGCCGCAAAATCGGCAATGCGGTGGCCAGAAACCGGGCCAAGAGGCGGCTGAAGGCGGCGGCGCAGGCGGTCTTTCCCCTTTATGGGCTGCCGGGCAATGACTATGTTCTCGTCGCGCGGCGGGAGACATTGACTCGGCCGTTCGACGGCCTCGTTGGCGACCTCAGATCCGCGCTCCTCGCGGCTCATGCCAGGCTCGGCCGGTCTCAGGCAGGAGACATCCGGTGACGGATCACCACACCCATCCTGTTCGCGCCGCGGCGCTCGGACTTCTGCTTGCGCCCATCTATCTCTACCGCTGGCTGATCTCGCCGCTCCTGCCGCATGTCTGCCGCTTCGAGCCCAGTTGCTCGAAATATGCGCTCGAAGCCTTGAAGACCCACGGACCCTGGAAAGGATCGGGGCTCGCCATACGCCGCCTGCTGCGCTGCCATCCCTTCACTTCGCTTGGTGGCTCATCGGGTTTCGACCCTGTCCCGCCTCTCCGATAGAGACACATGACCGACAACCGCAATCTCATTCTCGCCATCGTCCTGTCCGCCATCATGATGCTCGGCTGGGAATATTTCGTGGTCCAACCTCAGATGCAGGCCGAGCGTGCGCGCCAGGCATTCCTGCATCGCCAGCCGGCTGCTGCAGCCGCACATCCCGAAGCACCGAAGACGGAGGTCCAGCCGCAATCGGGCCCGGGAAATCTGCCGCGCACCCAGGCGCTCGCGCAGTCTGGTGCGCGCATCGCGATCGACACGCCCACGCTCAACGGTTCGCTGCGCCTTACGGGCGCGCGCTTCGACGATCTTCGTCTGAAGCACTATCGCGAGACGATCAACCCGCAGAGTCCGGAGATCACCCTCTTCTCGCCGGAGCGCACGCGCTATCCCTATTACGCGGTGTTCGGATTTGTCGGCGCGCCCGGATCGGGCATGAAGGTTCCGGACGAGTCGACGCCTTGGAAGGCCGTCGGCGGCGCGAAGCTTTCGCCGGACGCGCCGGTGACGCTTCAATGGGATAATGGTCAGGGACTGATCTTCACGCGCACGCTCGCGGTCGACGATCAATACATGTTCACGGTCGGCGATGCGGTCACGAACAAGAGCGGCAAGCCGGTACTTCTCTATCCTTACGGCTACGTCGCGCGCGACGGTCTTCCGGACAGCAAGCATTACTGGGCGCTTCACGAAGGTTTCGTCGGCGCCGCCGACGGCGCGCTGAAGGACGCGACTTATGACGATCTGAAAGAAGGAAAGCCGCCCGTGACGTTCCATTCGACGGGCGGATGGGTCGGCATCACCGACAAATACTGGATGGCGGCGGCGATCCCGCCGCAGAACCGGTCCTTCGACGGTTCCTATCGCGGAAGCCAGACTGCGAATGTGAGGGCCTATCAGGCCAATTACCGGCTCGATGGCCAGAGCATCGCGCCCGGTGCGACGCTCCAGCTGACGCAGCATCTCTTCGCCGGCGCGAAAGTCCAAAGCATCATCCGTCATTACGAGGACACGCTCGGCGTCGAACGCTTCGATCTGGCGATCGACTGGGGCTGGTTCATCTTCCTGACCAAGCCGATCTTCCTCGTGCTCGATTTCTTCTACCGCTATACGGGGAATTTCGGCCTCGCGATCCTGCTTCTCACCGTCGCGATGAAGCTTCTCTTCTTCCCGCTCGCCGACGCCTCGTATCGTTCGATGAGCCGCATGAAGAAGCTGCAGCCCGAAGTCGAACGGCTCCGCGAGCGCTTTGCCGACGACAAGATGCGCCAGCAGCAGGAGATGATGGAGCTCTACAAGCGGGAGAAAGTGAATCCGCTGTCCGGCTGCCTGCCCATGCTGATCCAGATTCCGGTGTTCTTCTCGCTCTACAAGGTTCTGCTCGTCACCATCGAGATGCGCCAGGCGCCGTTCTTCGGCTGGATCCACGACCTGTCGGCGGCGGATCCCACGCAGCTACTCAATCTGTTCGGGCTGTTGCCCTATTCGATTCCGGCCTTCGTTCCGGCCATCCTGCATGTCGGCGTCTGGCCAGTGCTGATGGGCGCCTCGCAATGGGTGCAGACGAAGATGAATCCCGCGCCCGCCGATCCGGTTCAGGCGCGCATGTTCGCCTTCATGCCGCTCATCTTCATCTTCATGCTGGCGAGCCTGCCCGCGGGCCTGGTGATCTACTGGACGTGGAGCAATATTCTCTCCGTTGCCCAGCAATATGTGATGATGCGCCGCCAGGGCGTTGAAGTGCATCTCTTCAACAATCTCAAGGCTCCGCAATTCCTCAAACGCCTCCCCTTCATCGGCGCCCGCGCCAAAACCGAAGCGGGCGAATAAGGAAGAAAACTTTAACGCAGAGGACGCGGAGGAAGCGCAGGGGAGCGCAGAAGAATTTGGCGCGCCGAAGGCGCGCAACCCTTTCCCCCGCGCCCTCTGCGCAACCTCCGCATCCTCTGCGCTAAAATCTTTTTCTTCATGGAGTTGAACGTGGCGGGCGAGATTGGCGGGCGGAGGTTGTTTGCGGGGGATTGCGAATTCGTCGCGGGCGCCGCGACCATGGACGCGATGCCGAAGGGAACCCTGCCGGAGATCGCCTTCGTCGGGCGCTCGAACGTCGGCAAGTCCAGCCTGATCAATGCCCTGACCTCGCGGCACGCGCTGGCGCGCGTGTCGCACACGCCCGGCGCCACCAAGCAGATCAATTTCTTCCGGCTCGGCGAGACCTGCATGCTGGTCGACCTGCCGGGTTATGGCTACGCCCGCGCCTCGCGGGCGCTGTCCGAGCAGTGGCAGAGCCTGATCTTCGCGTATCTGCGACGGCGAGCGAGTCTTTGCCGCACGATGCTCCTCATCGACTCGCGCCGTGGCATCATGCCGGTCGATCGCGAGGCGATGGATTTGCTCGATCAGGCTGCCGTTTCCTATGCCGGCGTGCTGACGAAAATCGACGAGCTCACCACGGCGGAAGCAGAGCTTGCGCGGGCGGCATGCGCGCAGGAGCTCTCAAAGCGGACCGCGGCCTATCCGGAGATTTTCGTCACTTCCGCTCGAAAGGCGCAAGGCATCGAGGCGCTCCGGGACCATGTGGCGGCGCTGGCCCAAGCCTGGGGCAATAGGTTATAAGCCTCGGGTTTGGCTGGAACCTTTCGCAATGGCGCTGCAGGACGAAGTCGGTCAGGATCGGAACCTGCGCGTCATGGCGCGCTGGCGCTCCACCGCGCGCGTTCTGGTCGAAGCGCTCCCTTATATTCTTCGCTATGACGGCGAGACCGTCGTCGTCAAATATGGCGGTCATGCGATGGAAGGCGGCGTCTCCGAACACTTCGCGCAAGACATCGTGCTGATGAAACAGACGGGAATCGATCCGGTGGTCGTCCATGGCGGCGGCCCGCAGATCGGTTCGATGCTGTCCAAGCTCTCCATTCCCTCGTCCTTCGTCGATGGCCTGCGGGTCACCGACGAAGCGGCGATCGAAGTCGTCGAGATGGTCCTGACCGGTGCGATCAACAAGCAGATCGTGAGCGGCATCAACGCCGCGGGTGGCCGCGCGGTCGGTCTCTCCGGCAAGGACGGCAACATGGTCGTCGCGCGCAAGCTCGAGCGCTACAAGCTCGACCCGATGACGCTGGAGAGGCGGCTCGTCGATCTGGGCTTCGTGGGCGTACCGGAAAAAATCAATCCGGAAGTGCTGCGCACCATCATCAATTCGGACCTGATCCCGGTCATCGCGCCGATCGGGGTTGGCCGCAAAGGGGAAACCTACAACATCAACGCGGATACGGTGGCGGGTTCTGTTGCGGGCGCGATGACGGCTGCGCGCCTTCTGCTCCTCACCGATGTCGAGGGCGTGCTCGACCGCGAAGGCAAGCTGATCCCGCGGCTCAGCATCGCCGAGGCGCGCGAGCTGATCGCGGACGGCACGATCTCGGGCGGCATGATGCCGAAGATCGAGACCGCGATCGAAGCGGTGGAAGCAGGCGTGCGCGCCGCCGTCATCCTCGACGGAAGAATTCCACACGTCCTGCTGCTCGAATTGTTCACCGAGCATGGCGCGGGAACGATGATCACGCAGGAATGACGCGCGCTGCAATTTTCTGCGCGGCTCTTCTCCTGGGCGCCGGCGTCAATGCCGTTCCTGCATCGGCGGAGCTGCGCGTCTGCAATCAGACAAGCTACGTGCTCTACGCGGCGGCGGGCTACGAATCGGGCGTGCAGATGCTGACGCGTGGCTGGACACGCGTCCTGCCCGGCGCCTGCGCAGTGGCCCTGCAGCAACCGCTGAACCAGCCGCAATATTTTCTCTACGCGCGAAGCTCACGGGCGCACAGCGGACCCGCGCTGGCATGGGGCGGCCATATTCGTCTTTGCGCGAAAGAGACGAATTTCGCCATTGATGTGCCGGTGGGGGCCGACCGTTGCGGGTCCGACGACGCCTATCTCGTGCCGTTCGCCTCCGTGTCGACAGGCCATGCCGCCTCCTGGACCACGACGCTCGCCGGCTCGCGGCGCTATGCCGGTGCCGCCGCCGCGCGCGCAGCGGGGATCGCGCGGCTGCTCGCGGACATCGGCTACAAAACCGACGCCGCAGGGACAGCGAACGCGAGCATCCAGGCGCTGGCAAGTTTCCGTGCCCGCATGCGACTGGCGGCCAACGCAAGCGACACGGATCTCTTCGACGCCCTCGAAACCGAAGCGCTCAAGACCGCCGCGCCCGCCGGCTATTCGATCTGCAATGACGGGCAGTCGGAGATCTGGGCGGCGATCGCGCTGCGCTCGAAACGCATCAGTGTGGTGCGCGGGTGGTGGGACGTGCCGTCGGGCGCCTGCGCCAAAGCCCTGACGACGCCGCTCGACTACGACAACGTCTATCTGCTCGCCCAGAAGCACGGCAGCGACAAGCTGGTCAGCGGATCGACGGCTTTCTGCGTCTCGGGCAACGCGTTCGAGATTTACGGCAATGCGCCTTGCACCGCGGCCGGATTCTCCACGGTTGGGTTCGCTTCCACGAACACGAAAGGCGTCACGGGTCTTGTCGTCCATGTCGGCAATGACGGACTCCTTCCGTCCGCCCCCAAATGGACCCCCTCGAAATAGAGCAAAAAGGTTTAGCGCAGAGGACGCAGAGGATGCGCAGAGGACGCTGGGAAAAATCGTGCGCGAAGCGCGCAAAGAACTTTTCCTCCGCGACCCCTGCGCATCCTCGGCGTCCTCTGCGTTGAATCTTTTTCCCTCTCAGCTGGGGCTTTCGGCGTTGTAGCGGGCGAGGAGACCCGTGCGAACGGCGAAACGATAGACCTGACGGAAGAAGATCGCGGCGATCACGATGTAAAGCACCGAAAGCGCGAGGCCGATCGCAAGGCTTCTCATGTCCCATGGCGCGTGGCGGACGATGGCGCGCATGCCGTCGAAAACATAGGAAGGCGGCAGCAGCCGCGAGATCGCCTGCATCCATCCCGGCAAGGTCGAGACGGGATAATAGACGCCAGCGAATGGCGCGATCAGCGCGGGCATGGGCCAGAGGAACCATTCCGACGCCGGACCCAGCCGCAGCACCATCGCGCTGCCCGCGATGCCAAGCGCGATTCCGGTCAGGAACAGCACCAGCACAAAAGGCACCAAAGCTGCGCCATAGGCAACGAATGAAAGGCCGAACGCGGCCGCCGCCAGCGCCAGCATGGTCAGAAGCCCAATGAGGCTTGTCACGACGGCGGTGATCACGAGTCCACAGATGTATTCCGAGATCTGCAGCGGCGTCGCGAACATGTTGAGAAAATTCCGCGACCAGACGTCCTCAAGAAACGCCGTCGACACGCCCTGCAGCACGCGGGCAAGAAAGTCCCACAGGAGCACGGCGCCCAGAAGCGCGGGGATGAAATTGTAGCCGGGCAGCGCGACGCTGTTCAGATAGCGCGAGATGAATCCCCACAGCGTAATGTCGATGGCGACCCAGGCGAAGAGTGGCACCACGCGGGTAGCGCTTCCGGAGTAAAGATAGAATTGCCTGAGCGCCACGGCGGCGACGCGGCGCGCGCGCATCAGCTATGCTCCGGGTGCAGCCGTTCGCGCGCCACCTTCACGAACAGATCTTCGAGCGTCGCCGCGCCGTGTTCGTGCGGAAGCAGTTTCGGGTCGCCCTCGAGCAGCACGCGTCCGCGCGACAAAAACAGAACGCGGTGGCAGACTTCTTCGACCTCATACATGTTGTGGCTGGTCCACAGCACCGCGCTCGCATTCTCTTCTGCAAAGGCGCGAATCAAGTCGCGGATTTCGCGCGCTGCGGAAGGATCGATCGAGGCGGTCGGTTCGTCGAGCAGCAAGAGCTTCGGCCGGTTGAGGAGGGCTTTGGCAAGCGAGAGCCGCGTCTGCTCGCCAGACGACAGCACGCCGCTCTTTGCGCCACGGAACCGCACAAGATCAAATCGGACGAGGAGATCCTCGATACGCTCGGCGAGCGCCGGCACTTCGTAGATGAGGCCGAAGACGCGCAGGTTCTGTTCGACGGTGAGATTCCCGGGAAGTGCCGCGTAGACCGCGGAGAAGTTAGTGAAAGCGAGTGCTGCGCTGCGGCGCCTCAGAAGATCGATGCCGTCGATGCGGATGGACCCGGTGTTTGGCTCCAGCACACCCAGGATTATATTGACGATGGTGGTCTTGCCGGCGCCGTTCGGCCCCAGGAGGCCCACGATCTCGCCGGGCGGAATCGCGAAGGAAACACCGTCCACCGCGACGGTCTCGCGATAGGTCTTGCGCAGATCGGAGACGACAAGAACGGGCGGAGGCGACAAGTCCGGGAGTTCCAAGTGGGCTTGCACCATGTTGTGCCATCGACCATGTTGCCTGCGCAATGCAGCACGCCAAAGCGGTCGATCCGGGGCCGGATTTCCGGCATGTCGGTGTCTGGATCTTCGATCTCGACAACACGCTTTATCCCGCGGACAGCGGTCTCTTCGCGCAAATCGAAGCGCGCATGACGCTCTACGTTCAGACGCTACTCGGACTTGATGCGGACGACGCGCGCCGGGTGCGGCAGACCTACTATCGCGAGCACGGCACGACGATGAACGGCCTCATGCGCGTCCACGACGTGAATCCCGATGATTATCTCGCCTTCGTCCACGACATCGATCTTTCGGCGCTCGAGCACGACACCGCACTGGCAGGAGCGCTTGCACGGCTGCCGGGGCGCCGCTTCGTCTTTACCAATGGCTGCCGCCACCATGCCGGCCGCGTTCTCGAACGTCTCGGGCTCGCGCATCTATTTGAGGATTTATGGGATATCCGTACCATCGAATTCCGTCCCAAACCGGATCCGGATTCCTATCGGGTTGTGCTGGCGCGCGCCGCCGCCTCCGCCACGCAAGGCGCGATGTTCGACGACTCCGCGCGCAATCTCGCGCCCGCCGCCGCACTCGGTCTCACGACCATCTGGCTCAGGAATAATCCGGCGTGGACCGGAATCGAATTCGCCAGCGCTACAAATCAGCATATTCATTACGAGACGACGGATCTGTGCGCGTTTCTCGAGGGTCTCAGAGTTTGAAATGAGCTTCGATCTCGCACGAATCGTCGACGAGGCATGGGAACGGCGCGACTCTCTCGATTCGTCGTCCGGCGGTTCTGTGCGCGAGGCTGTCGAACAGGCGCTCGACGCGCTCGATTCGGGCCGCCTGCGCGTGGCCGAGAAGCACGCGGGCGAATGGCACGTCCACCAATGGCTGAAGAAAGCCGTGCTGCTGTCGTTCCGTCTGAACGATATGCAGGTAATTGCCGGCGGCCCGGGCGGCGCGCCGTGGTGGGACAAGGTCGATTCCAAATTTCTCGGCTGGAGCGAGGCGCGCTTTCGCGAGGCCGGATTCCGCGCGGTGCCGAGCGCAATCGTGCGGCGCTCCGCCTTCATCGGCAGGGGCGTGGTGCTGATGCCGTGCTTCGTCAATGTCGGCGCATATGTTGGCGACAACACGATGGTCGACACTTGGGCGACCGTCGGGTCCTGCGCGCAGATCGGCCGCAACTGCCATATTTCGGGCGGCGCCGGAATCGGTGGCGTGCTCGAACCGCTCCAGGCGGGTCCCGTAATCATCGAGGACAATTGTTTCATCGGCGCGCGCTCGGAAGTGGCGGAAGGGGTGATCGTCGGTGAGGGCTCCGTGCTGTCGATGGGCGTTTTCATCGGCCAGTCGACAAAGATCGTCGACCGCGCAACCGGCGAAATGCGTTATGGCCGTGTGCCACCGTATTCCGTCGTGGTCCCAGGCGTGTTGCCGCATGCGCCCGACCGTCCCGCGCTCGCCTGCGCCGTGATCGTCAAGCAGGTGGACGAACGCACCCGCGCCAAGACCTCGATCAACGAATTGCTACGGGATTGACCCGGCGTATCGCGTGCTCCTAAACCGCATGTCGCATGCTTGATCCCCTAGCACTCGCGCAGGCTCTCATCCGCTGCCCTTCGGTGACGCCGGAGGATGCGGGCGCGCTCGGCGTGCTGGAAGGGGCGCTCGCGCCTCTTGGCTTCGCGTGCACGCGGCTGCGCTTCGAGGCGCCGGGCACGGCGCCGATTGATAATCTCTATGCGCGGCTCGGGAGCGGCGCGCCGCATTTCTGCTTCGCGGGACACAGCGATGTGGTGCCGCCCGGTGATCCTGCATTGTGGCGCACGGATCCCTTTGCGGCGAAGATTGAGGGCGGCGTTCTCTTCGGTCGGGGCGCTGCCGACATGAAATCTGCGATTGCGGCTTTCGCCGCTGCCGCCGCGCAGCATTCGAAAGCGATGTCGCGGGGCTCGATCAGCCTGCTCATTACTGGCGACGAGGAAGGCCCCGCGATCAACGGCACCGCGAAGGTGCTCGAATGGCTCGCAGGAAAAGGTGAGCGCATCGATCACTGCGTGGTCGGCGAGCCTACGGCCCGCACGCATGCCGGCGATACGATCAAGATCGGAAGACGCGGAAGCCTGCGCGCGGAGATCACGGTGCGCGGCGTGCAGGGCCACACCGCCTACCCGCAGAACGCGCTCAATCCGATTCCCGTTCTTGCCGCGATCGTCTCCCGCCTGGCGGGCGAGCCGCTCGATACAGGAGCGGCGCATTTCGAACCTTCGACACTCGTGTTCACGACTTTCGATGTCGGCAATGCCGCGTCCAATGTGTCGCCCGCCGTCGCGCGCGCTGCGGCGAGCATCCGATTCAACGATCTGCAGACGCCGCAAATGCTCGCGAGTCTCATCGAAAAGACAGCCGCGGAAGTCACGCGCGTAATGGGCGGCGAAGCGAGCGTCAGCATCGATGTCGGCGCGCTGCCCTTTCTTACCGAGCCCGGCGGCTTCACCGATCTTCTCACTCGCGCCGTTCTTTTGGCGACTGGGCGGGCGCCGCTTCTTTCGACCACCGGCGGAACGTCGGATGCCCGCTTCATCAAGAACTACTGTCCCGTTGCTGAAGTGGGTCTTGCCGGCGCGACAATGCACAAGACCGATGAATGCGTGCCGGTCGCGGAGATCGGAAACCTCACGAAGATCTACGCAGCCATCCTGGACGCCTATTTCGCCGCGCCGCCCGGCTAAAATTGGCTAATCCAAAAAACTGTCATGGCCCGCGCAAGCGGGCCACCCAGGTGAAAGCGACGTGCGGCCGGAAATAAAGACTGGGTGGCCCGGTCTCCGCTGTCGCGTCGCCGGGCAATGACAATCTTATTGTTTCAATCCATTGAAAAAACGCGTTAGTACTCGACACGCACAAGATAGAGTCCATCGGGCGGTGCCACCGGGCCGCAGCGCGAACGGTCGCGCGCGGCAAGCGCGGCGGCAACTTCGCGCGGGCGCCATTTGCCTTCGCCGACGAGCTTCAGCGTGCCGGCGATGGAGCGCATCTGGTGGTGCAGGAACGAGCGCGCTTTCGCGTCGATGTGAATCTCCTCGCCGGCACGGCGCACGCTGAGCGAGTCGAGCGTCTTCACCGGCGATTGTGCCTGGCATTCCGCGGCGCGAAACGTCGTGAAATCGTGCTGCCCCACGAGATAGCGGGCACCCTCATGCATTGCCTCGGCATCGAGATTGCGCATGATGTGCCAGGCGCGGCCGCGATCGAGCGCAAGCGGCGCGCGCCTGGCAACGATCCGATAGTGGTAAAGACGCGCCGTTGCGGAAAAGCGCGCGTGAAAATCGGACGTGACGATCTGCCCCTCCAGAACCGCGACCGGATCAGGCCGCAGATGGTAGTTCAGTGCATCCCGCAACTTGTCTCCGGCAAACATTTTTTCGAGATCGAAATGCGCGACCTGTCCCAGCGCGTGCACGCCTGCATCGGTGCGTCCCGCGCCCGTCACAGTTACTTCTTCGCCGGAGAGCTTGAATATCGCCCGTTCCAAAGCGGCCTGCACCGACGGGCCGTTCTCCTGCCTCTGCCAGCCCGCAAACGGTCCACCGTCATATTCCAGCGTAACGCGATAGCGGGGCATTCAGCCCGTCATCGCTGCCAGAGAGTTTCGTAGAGGGGCTGATGGGGTGCGCCGCATTGGAGCGCGATGAAGCGCTCGCGCACCTGGGGCCAGCGTTCGAGGATTGCGTATTCCAGCACGCGGAAGCCGTCATCGAATTCGTCGATCGTCATCGTCGCATCCCTGGCGTGGATCACGACGAAGAAAAGATCGATCGAAAGGCTGTCGCGCGACCCGCCATCAATCCGGACGACGTCCTCCCAGCGGATGCGCTTCGAATTGCGGCCCCGGGTAAAGACCAATCCATCCGGCGTAATATCGACGGTGCCGGGTTTCCGGCCACGGGCGCGCCACGAATTTCCGATCCGCCGCCAAAGTGACGGCCGCAGGGTTCCGCTCACAACATCTCTCCCCTGTGCAGCGGGAAGCCGCGCAGGAATTCGGCGGAGTCCACGGCGGCGCGGCCCGCGCGTTGCACGCGTGCGAGTCTCACCGCACCTTCCCCGCAGGCGATCGTCAAGCGGTCGTCGAGAATTTCGCCCGGGTTTCCGTGACCTTCCATGGGGTCACAATAGAGGATCTTCAGCCGTTCGCCTCGTGCTTGGCACCAGGCGCCCGGATGTGGCGAAAGCCCGCGAACCAGACAGTCGAGTTCGCGTGCCGATCTCGTCCAGTCGATACGCGCTTCGTCCTTGGAGATCTTATTCGCATAAGTCACGCCGTCTTCGCTCTGCGGGTGTTCAATGATGCTTCCGCGCCCAAGCGCGGCCAGCACGCGGACCATCAAGTCGGCGCCGAGCTGCGCCAGCTTGTCGTGCAGCTCGCCATAGGTCTTGCGATCGATCGCCACGCGCTCCGCCATCAGGACCGGGCCCGTATCGAGACCTTCTGCCATGCGCATCACCATCACGCCGGTTTCCACATCGCCCCCCATGATCGCGCGCTGGATGGGCGCCGCTCCGCGCCAGCGCGGCAGAAGCGAAGCGTGAAGATTGAAGCAGCCGAGCCGCGGCGCGTCGAGAACGTGTTTGGGCAAAATGAGCCCGTAGGCGACAACGACGCCCGCATCCGCGCCCAACTCTGCAAACGCCTCCTGGGCCGGCGCACCTTTCAACGTTTCGGGCGTGCGCAATTCAATGGCGTGCGCGGCCGCAAGCCTTGCGACGGGCGACATTTCCGCTGCAAGTCCGCGTCCTTTCGGCCTGGCGGGCTGACTGTAGACGGCGGCGATGTCGTGTCCGTGACCGATGAGTGCGGCAAGCGTGGGCACCGCGAAATCCGGCGTGCCCATGAAGACGAGGCGCATGCTCATGCGCGCCTGTCAGCCCGCCTGTTTCAGCCGCTGGGCCTTGGCGAGCCTCTTCAGCGCCATCGAGCGCTTGAGCCTGGAAAGATGATCGACAAAGAGAACGCCTTCGAGATGATCGATCTCGTGCTGCAGGATGCGCGCGTACCATCCCGATGCATCGATGGTGCGCGGCTCTCCGCGGTGATCGAGGCACTGCACGCCCACGCGCTTGGCCCGGGGGACGAGCGCGGTAAATCCGGGCAGGCTCAGGCAGCCTTCGAAGAATGTCTCCGTGGGCTCGGTGAGCANNGCCGGCCGCTCGACCTCTTCCCAGATATCGGGGACAGAGAGGCATCCCTCCTCGCAAATTGTGGTCTCGTCCGAAGTCCAGAAAATCTTCGGATTGATGAACACGCGCGGTTCGCGGCGGCCATCCTTCTGCGCGAGGTCCATGACGAGCAATCGTTTGGGAATCCCGATCTGGATGGCGGCGAGCCCGATTCCCTCGGCGGCATACATGCTCTCAAGCATGTCGTCCGCGAGCCGGCGAATCTCGGTATTCACCACGTCGACCTTGCGCGAGGCGGCTTTCAGGCGGGGATCGGGCGCGATAAGGATGGGCCGTATGGACATGAACGGGAAATAAGCGAGGCCCATTGCGGGGTCAAGGCAGGGAGCGTGGGCTCATAAATGGCATCTTCCCTCGTTGTTCTTACAGCCGCGCTGCTCCTCATGGCGGTTGCTGTTTTTGCCGTCGTCTTCGCGGCGACAAGGCGCGGCAGCGATGAGGCGATTTCGCCGCGGCTGGAAGCCTTGGCCGCCGCGTNNCGCGCAGAGCGAGATCGCCGGCCGATTCGCCCAGGCGTTGGCGGGGCAAACGGAGCTTCAGACCATGCTGGCGGGGCGACTTGACGCGCTCGACCGGCGTCTCGGCGACAGTCTCAAGGAAACCGCAAGCCGAACGGCCGAAACCCTGGGCGGGATTCAGACAAGGCTGAGCATCATCGACGAAGCCCAGAAGAACATTGCCGCGCTTTCCGGCCAGGTCGTAAGCCTGCAGGAAATTCTCGCCAACAAGCAGGCGCGCGGCGCATTCGGCCAGCAGCAGATGGAAGCGATCATCGCCGACGCGCTGCCGCCCGCGCTCTATTCGTTTCAGGCGACGCTGTCGAACGGCAGCCGTCCCGATTGCCTGATCCGGCTGCCGAATGCCGCGGCGGCCATCGTTATTGATTCCAAGTTTCCGCTCGAAAGCATCGCGGCGCTTCGCGCGGCCGACGAGTCGGAACGCAAATCCGCTCTCGTGGCGGTGCGCGCCGACGTGCTGAAGCATGTGAAGGACATCGCCTCGAAATATCTTATTCCCGGCGAGACCCAGACGCCGGCGATCATGTTCGTACCGTCGGAATCCATCTACGCCGATCTGCATGAATTCTGTCCGGACGTAATTCAGAAGGCGTTGCGCGAGCAGGTGGTTGTGGTTTCGCCGAGCATCCTCATGCTCGCAATCGTCACCATCCAGACGGTGTTGAAGGATGCGCGCATGCGCGAGCAGGCGAGCCTGATCCAGAAGGAAGTGGGCCTGATGATGCAGGACGTGAAACGGCTGGTGGAGCGCGTGGGCGCGCTCACGCGGCATTTCACCCAAAGCGAGTCCGATTTGAGGGAGATCGCGGTCTCGACGGAAAAGATCGTCAGGCGCGCTGCCTCTATCGAGGCAGTCGACCTCGCGTCGGCAGAAATTGCGCAATTGACGGATAAGACCTAATCCACCCGACCGGAATTCGCGCGCTACTCCTCACCCGCGCCTGTAAGGTTGAGAAGTTTCCTCTTTGGCCCCTCTCCCCTTGTGGGCATTGATCAACAATGAGTCTCTGCACAAAAACTTAGGAGGCTGCGCAAAAAGGCCGAGGAGTGCCCATTTATCGACCCGGGTGCCAAATCTTCTGTGCTTCGTCACGATCCTCATTGGTCATAAAATAGAATCTGCATCGAGCGCGAACTCTCGTCGGGATATCTGGCGCCACCTCGCCAATCGGTCTCGTCTGCACGCCGTCGACCTTGACCATGATGTTCCGCAAGAAGTCCTCGTCCAGTGCGCCGTAATATTTGAAACCCTTTTCTTTGCTGACATCGAGGTAAAACCAAATCCCTCTCTTCTCCAGTTGGTCACGAAAGTCGCTTGTGCGATTGCGGTCCATGTCCTTATTCGGGTCGTTTGGTTCGTAGCACTTCAGCGTTTCTCGCTTCAGGAAACGCAACGCAAACCTCGAGGAGGGGCCAAGATCACGCATCGACAGCTGCTTCAGAACGGTAACCACATCGACGTCGTCGAGACGAAGATAGTGCGCCAATCTTTCTTCCGGCTTCACGGAAAAGAAATCCAGTAAAGGGCTGACTATTCCGCTATCGCGCACCTTCGTTATGTCATTCAATGCATTCCTTAGGGCGAGTTCCACCAGAAATTGAATGCCACGGGTTGTCTTATGGAGGTATACAGATTCGTACAACTTCAGATAAGCCGAAATATAGTCTTCCAGAACCCCGAGCCCTTTCTGGACAACGACAAACGTGTGTCTTTTTTCGCCAGCTTCGACGCCATAGGCCACTTCCGCAATTCGCAAGCTATCGAACAACCATTCGTGATCTATCTGTCCGACCTGAATTCCTGTGAAGTAGCGGTCACGGGTGAGAAAATCTAGTCGGTCGGCATCGAGTTGGCTGGACACGATTGCGGAATATGGGTTGTTCGGAACGTCCTTTTCAAAGAACGCCACCACGGCATCGAAGAGGTCATGATTTCGCAATATTTCTCCGATTTCTGTCTGTTGAATTATCGCGCGCGTATATTCCTCGTGGCTAACATTCAGCTTTGCATGCTCTGAAAGCTCTTCAAAGACGAGAATATGGGCCGTGGCCTACGTCATGGAGGAGGACGGCCGCCAGCGTCGCTGCTCGCATCCGCTGATGGTACTTCTTGTCCCGAGGTAGTACCTCATTCCTCTCGAATACCTCGAACATCCTGCGCGCCATTTGCATGGCGCCAAATGAATGGGAGAGCCGAGAATGGGTTGCGCCAGGGTATACGAATTCGGAGAAGCCCAATTGTTTAATGCGACGCAATCGCTGCATGGGCTCGCTCTGGGCAATTTGCCACAGAACGGAATCGTACGGATCGGTAGAGGAGAATTTGATAAGATCGTGAACTGGATCACGAATCCTTTTATCTTTGTCCATCCCCGCCCGCACCAATTTCCGCGAGTGCATTCAATAGACGCTTCGTGATTGCAAATTGGGCGCCACTCGAAAGAGCAGGCTTAATCCGCCTAGTCTCTTTCATTGCTCCGGCCTCGGACAAACCATGCATTGTGAAATATGCGACAGTAGACGCAACCTCCAATGAGGGCGTTGAATAGGCGGCCAGTGCCGCCGCCACTTTTGCCACCTTTGGGTCAGGCTTGTGTCTCGGCTTTCCGGAAAGCGAATACACCGTGATGAAATAGCCATTTGGCCCGATCTGCTCATCGTGCATATCGAGATCGCCAAACGTGGTGAGCACATCTAGCGCTCCGGCGATCTCATTACTGAAGACGCCAAAATGCCGAATGTTGAACTGCGCAGCGATAGGCGCATGACAATAATTGCAGAGAAAGGCGATCTTATGGATGCGCTTTTTCCCTCGCACCTCGTGGCCGGGGCTGACGGCCAACACCGATATGATTGCATCTTCCGGCGTTATCACAGCCGTACTTCTCCCAAGGGGGCGAATCGATCTCACATGCTATACGAACTAGTGGAACAAATAAAGAACAAAATGGAGCCGATGGCGGCTTGTGTATACCCGATTATACCCATCGCCATCTGACGGCTCTGGGGAACGGTTTCGGGGCGGCGTCGCTATGGTCGCGCGGTGAGTGCTGGGAACGGTAATTGCCTTTCTCAGCCGCCCCACCAAGAAGGGCGGCGTCCGGCTTGTCCCCTCCCGCAATAGAGCGGGCTCAAGTATGCCGTGCGCCCGGATTCAGGCTGGCCACGGCTTGAAATGCTTGGCGAGCGCCACGCCCTGATTTTGGTAATTTGAGTGGATGTGCTCACCGTAGAGTCTATCAGGAGCCCCGCTCGCCAACTTGCTATAGTTTAGCCAGCCGACGATCTGGCCGTGCTCCAACATGAAGGAGACTCCATAGGAGCGCACTTCCAAGACTGCCTTACTGCCTTCTGCACGGCGGTTCTGGTAGCCAAACCCTGGATCAAAGAATCCCGCGTAGTGGACCCTGAACTCACCAGAGGACGAGTCGAATGGCACCATCTCCGCGGCCAAGTCGGGTGGTACGCCTACTTCTTCTCGTGTTGCGAGAATGTAGAAATCCCCCTTATCAAGGGGAAGGCGCCCGTCGACATCTTGAATTTTCTCCCAAAACTCGCGCGGGTCGTAATGGTCGATAAGCGCAACATTGATCGTGTCGGTCGTCTTCTTTGCCTTGTAACCGACGATGCTCCGGGGCCCGCGCCGCGCAGATCGATCGATACCGGAACATGTTGACCCCTGAGAGGCAACAAAGCCCCGTCCGGCTTTACAAGCTGTCCGGTCCTGTAAAGTTCGGCCAGCCCGCCCACCGTTCCGACCGGGAGCCCAGGGGATGTCCCGCGTAGGAACCGCAATTGATTGAGTCTGACGCCTTGCCGCACCACGATGCTGAATGTTTGCGGCGCGACTTCCAAATAGAGGGGGCCTTCATACCGGCGCCGGACGAAGTCAAATTGTGTGGCTTCATTGGTGATAAGACGGACCAGCACGTCCAACCGTCCCGTTGAGCTCTTGGGATTTGCAACACCCCACAGGCCGTTCAGCAGCTTGACGCTCTCCATTAGCTCGACGACGTAAACGACCCCGCTCTCAAGAACCGTTTCGTTCGTCAGGTCGATTTCCGTGCCTCTTAGCTGCTGGACGCGTTGCAGTACGGTGTTCTCCCCCGGGAGGAAGCTCGCTCTTACGCGCCACGCCTTTCGCCCAAGGCGTAGGTCGATACTGGCTGGTTGAATTTGATCGGCTTCGAACTCGACAGGCGCCACGATCTCGCCACGCCGCGCCATTTCGCGCAGGCCTTGATACGAGATCACTCCGTTGTAGCCCGCCCCAAGGGTGCTGGTATCATCCACAGGGAACAGTCTCAAAACACTCGTTTCGCTCATCCCACATTACCCGGCCAGCCCGCTAGGCCCGCGGAAAGGAATCTCATTTTCGAGAATTGTCCTAGTGGCGGGCGTGGGCGCAAGCGATTTTAGGTCCACAATTCTTCCTCGCATGACCAACAACCGGACGAATCGCCAAGCCACTGATCCGGGCTGCGCTTGGGTGGTTATCCACACAATCCACAGTCTGTGGATACCCCAACCTGTGGGCCGGCCAAGCCATGATCGGCTGATGGCATCAGAGTTTTTGTGCAGAATTCCTACTTGCACAATTATTCCTCTCCTTGGGCCACCTTATGTGCAAAGCCTCCGTCGTCGGAGAGGGATGCAGATACGGGCAACGAATTCTGCTCTGGCGCGGGTGAGGGGTGAACACGATGCGCTGCGAGCTACATCACATACGAAAGGCCGAGCAGCAGAATGCCGCATACGCCGAACGCCGTTGCGCCGAACGACAGCCAGCGGCGGCGGGTGATGATTGCGACTGTCGACATGGCGATGCCGATTTCAAACAACGTGGCCGCGCCGGTCAGCCAGTGATGGCGGCTCTCATGCGTCCGGCTTGCGGCGAGCAGCCTGTCGCGGTCGGACTCGTTCTCCGTCGCTTTCTCACGGTCTTTCGTCTGTTTGGCGCCTTCGTCCTTCGCCGTCTTGCGCCAGGCGTCGGCCTGCGCGCCACCAGAGGCGGCCGCGATCGTATAAAGGTGCCGCTTGATCCCATCGGCCTGGAACTCGCTCCAGACATCGGTCGCCTCGTCCTGGCGCAGAACCGCTTCGCTCGACGAGGTCAGCGCCTTTCCGCCTTCGATCGTTTCCAGGCTTCCGGCGACCGCGGCCAAGACCGCCAGAACGGCAACCGTGATGGCAACGCGGGAGATGAAAGGATCGTGTTCGTGTGCCGCGTGCTCGGCGTGTTCGGCGTGCTCATGCGCATCAAGTGCCGGATCGTGTACCATTTGCCCCTCCATGTCGCGCGCACCGTATAAGGATGTGTGCGCGTCATCTCAAGCGGGGAGGGCAGGCATGAAACGGGCACTAAGCTGGGTGCTGCTTCCGGCTCTTGCGGGATGTGCATCGATGCGTGCGGAACCGCCGTGTCGCGCGCCCGCACAGCAGCCTCTCATCGTCATCGAATTGTTCTTCGGCCGCGACATTGCCGGCCGCCAGCCTTTGACCGACAGCGAATGGTCCGCCTTCGCGGCTTCTACCGTCGCCACGGAATTTCCGGATGGATTTACGGTGATCGACGGCGAGGGCCAGTGGCTGGATCCGCATTCACATGCGCCCGTGCGCGAACGAAGCAAAATTCTGATCGTCTCCGTGGCGCGTGACGGCAATCTCGCGAGCAGAATCGCACGGATCAGCGATGCCTACAGAACCGAATTTCACCAGGAATCGGTGGGCGTGATGATCTACAACGCATGCGGCAGTTTTTAGAATAGACGCGCCGGCCCCGCGTCACGGACACGAGGCCAGCGGGATTGAGGCTCAGTAGCCGCAATATCCGTAATAGTAGTCGTAGGAGCTGCAGCCGTATGGGTAGCCGTAGGCATACGGGTAGCCATAGAGCCCGACACCTACGCCCCATCCACCCCATCCGGGGCCGTACCAGCGACCGTGCCACCAGCCACCGCGGAATCCTCCGCGAAACCCGTTATGGAATCCCCCGTGAAACCCGCCGCTGTGGAACCCGCCGCCGTGGAAGCCGCCGCCGTGAAACCCGCCGCCGCCGCCGTGGAAGCCACCGCCCCCGTGCATCTGCGCCGCCGCCGGGGTAATCGCCAGCGAAATGCCTGCCCCGATCAAGCCTGCCAATGCGGCTCGTTTGGCAAGCGTTTTGAGCTTTTCTGAGAGTTTCAGCATCCTCGGATCTCCTTATCTTCTGCGCGCCCAAGCCTCGCCAGAACCTCCAATTTCGACCTGCACTGAGAAACGAACGGCAACCCTCGGGGGTTGCCGCCGAGTCCACACACGGAAACGTGCGAAATTCAGCAATTGATCCTGTGAGGTTTCCCTGCGCGCTCGTTCTGATGGTGCTCGTCCGCTCCCAAACATTAAAGGGCCTTGGAAAGGCCCACGAAGAATCCCCGCCGCGGTCCCCATTGCGGCGCTCCAACGCCCACGCCAGTGCCATTGCGGATTTCATATTTCGTGTCGAACAGATTGATGATGTCGAAACGTGCGGTGAAGCCCTCCGCGTCCCAAACCGAGAATGCGCGGCTCACCCCCAGATTGAACTGCACATAGGCGGGCAGATGTGCGCCATTGGGGATAGAGTTTCCATCCGGCAACATCAGGTTGGCGCGCAGGCCCGAGCCGTAAATCATGTCCGTGCTGAACAGCGTACCGAGCCAATTGTAGGAGACGCCGCCCGACGCGGTGAGCGCCTGCTCGTGATCCAGGTGGATGTAGTGATCGGCGATATACGCAAGGTCGTCGGCACTGAAGTTGAACTGGCTGGTGAAGATGTTCTGGCCGACCGCGTGAATGATGGCCAGGTTGCCATAGGCCGAGAGCGGTCCGCTCGTGTAATTGCCCGTCAGCTCGGCGCCATATTGCTTACCATGCTTGTAGTTGAACGGGGTCAGAACGATCGGCGCACCAAACTGGCCCTCATCGATCAGATCGACCGAGCGCTTGTAGAATGTATCGAGGCCGACCGTCAGTGAATCGCTGAATTTCTGCACCGCGCCCACATCGAAATAATTTGCACGCTCCGCCACGGGCGTCGTGTCGAGGTTGATCGCCGGTGTGGCCGAGGTGTCGATGAATTTGCCGACGCTTTCGCTGCCGATCAGCTCGAAGGGCGGTGGCGAGAAATAGCGCGCATAGCCCGCATGCAAGGTGGTTCCGTCCAGCGGTTCCCACACCGCGTTGGCGCGCGGGCTGATCTGGCTGCCATGCGAGAACGCCTGATACTCATCATAGCGCAGGCCATAGTTGAGGGTCACGTTGTCGAGGATTTTCCATTCGTCTTGCAGATAGCCGCTGTAGGTGCTCGCGGTGTTCTGCCGGTTGTCGATGATCGACAGGGGAATATCGAAGGCGGGATTGCTCGGCGGCAGCGGCGCGCAGGAGTACGGCGCGGAAACTGTCCCCATGCCCGTGCAGTCTTCGGGAAGGACTGACGAGCGCGTGTCGCTCGCCAGGCGGTCCGTCTCGACAATCACGCCCGCGCGGATGGTGTGCGCGTCGTTCAGGTGCCAGGCGCCTTCTCCCTGAAATCCCCACGCCACATCGCGCTTGTAGGCCTGCTGGGCGACCCCGTTGTAGAGGAGATCCCCCACCGGATCCGGCCCGAATTCCAGACTCGAATAGCGATAGAAGCCTGAGGCCTGGAAATCGAATTGTCCCTGGCTGCGCAGATAGCTCAGGATCGCGTAATGCGTGATCTCGTGCTGGCGCTCGTTCAGATCGACGCTCGGAAAGTTCGCCTGGCCGTTGACCGTGAGACCCAATGGCGGCTGGAGACCCGCGATATTGGGAATCTCGAAATTGTCGTGCGAGGTGCCGAGAACGGCGGACACGCTGCTGTAGGAATCCAGAATATCCTCGAGATAGGCGAAGCCATGATACTGCGTCGTCCGGTCGTGATGCGGGTCGACGCTGCCATCGGGCGATTCAATGCCGAGCGTGTCGGTCAGATAGTCGCCGGCGACGAAATAGTTGAGCGAGCCAATCGAGCCGCCGTAGTCGGCGCTCGGCTGGAGCTCGCCGTGGCTGCCTCCGTACATCGAGACCTCGCCGCCCGGCTCGAACAATCCGCTTTTGGTCTTCATGTCGACGATGCCGCCGGTCACCAGGCCATACTCCGCCGGCAACGCGCCGGTGATGAGCTCGACCGATGAGGCAAGCCGCGGATCGAGCGTCTGGCCGAACACGCTGATGCCTTCAGGCAGGATGATGCCGTTGAGGCGATACTGCAGCGCATTGTGTTCGCCGCGGATGTGGAACTGGCCGAAGGAATCCTGGGCGACATCAGGCATCTGCAGAATGACCTGGTTGAGGAGCGTGTTCTCTCCGCCCGGTTCGTTCTCGATGTCCGATTCCTTGATCGTATAGGTCGACGCGCCGATCTGCGTCTGGATCGAGGTCCGCGCCTCGCCCAGCCGCTTGGCCGTTACGGTGACTGTTTCAATGGACGAGCTGGCGCCGGATTGATCGGCGGTTTGGGCGCGCGTCGCGGGCGGCGCGGCAACGAAGGCGGCCACCGCGACGGTGGCAAGAAGCGATGTACGATGCATGATCTGGGAACCTCTGCACACTCCGTGTCCGAGGCGGACGGGCGCATCGCAAGACGGATTTGTTTCCGGATTGGTCGCGAGAGGAGCCGTTCCCGACTCGACCGCGACGGCGTCGGCTTGTGAGCGTCAGGTCCGCGGAGGAGCGCGGCCGTGCCAACTGTGGGACGCTGCCGCGATGAAGGGCAGTTCGCGTGCCGCGAGTTCGATCCGGAAAGCCGGGAGCAATGGCGGCAGGATGACGATCGCAACCGGGGCGAGATAGGCGCCGGCCAGCAGCATCTCCTGGCAGAGCGGACAGTGGGCCGGATCGTCGCGCGAGGGCGTCTTGCCATGTCCGGCCCCGTCGAGAACCGCGCCGCCGCCGCCTGCCGCCAAGGCGGGGGGAATGTGAATATGAGTCTGGGTGAGGTAACTCTGCTGTGCGAAGGCGGCGATCGTGAAAACAAGCAGCAAACGCCGCCACAGGCCGTTCCCGCTGCGACGAATGCCCGACAACCGGGAGAACCGGAGCACCGCTGATATTTCCCGCATGCGGCGCATAACATAGAAAGAGGAAACCCGTCTGTCACCCGGAATGTTGGACGGTCTCCAGCCAGCCGCTTTCACATTGTCACGCCGCTCCCGCATCCTGCGGGCTTGATTTTACCTCCCCACAAGGGGGAAGTCAGGTCTGTCGCCGAGCGCGAAGGTTTCAATTTCAATTGCGTCGCGTTCGCACTGAGTGCAAACGGGGACGAAAGATGCATCCGGTCCTCAAATGGGCGGGCGCGATTGCGGTTGTGACTGCGGTGCTCGTGGTCATGGTTCCCGTATTTCTCTATGTCGCTTCGGAGGCCGTCATCGAGCGGCGCTATCCTCTTCCCGCGATCGAAGAGCCGGCGGCGCCTTCGCCAAAAACCGTGGAGCGCGGGTTTCATCTGGCGCAGATCTCCGGCTGCAGTGATTGTCACGGAGCAGATTTCAATGGACGGCTGTTGAAGGGCGCGGAGCCGTTGCGCGTGTGGTCGTCCAATCTCCGGCTTTCCGCAGCGCGCATGTCGGACGGCGAGTTCGAACGGGCGCTGCGCCGGGGCATCGCATCCGACGCGACGAGTCTGTGGGCGATGCCTTCCGCCGATTACGCCTATATGAGCGAAGACGATGTTGCGGCGCTCCTCGCGTACCTTCGCGCGCTGGGCCCCGCAGGCCCGACCAGGCCCCGACCCGTTTGGGATCGCGGTGCGCGGCTCGCACTTCTCGAAGGACGCATCGTTCCGGCTGTGCTTACCGTCAGGGACTCGCCTTCCTCGCTCGATCTCGGCCCGCGCTACGATGGCGGGCGATATCTGGCGCGAATTTCCTGCGGTGAATGCCACGGCACCAACCTCGCCGGATCGCTGGAACGAAACATCCCCGATCTCGACGTTGTTTCACTCTACAGCCGAGCCGCCTTTTTCGATCTGCTTCGCCGTGGCATCGGCGCGCATCGCCGCCACATTCCTGCGATGATGCGTCTGTCTTCGATTCGCTTCCATGTGCTTGCAGATTACGAAATCATGACGCTCTACGACTATCTCGACGCACGTGCCCATGCGCCGCCGGCATTGCTTGTGCGCGAGAAGGCCAACGAGTTGAGGCGTCGCGCGGCAATCGAAGCGCAGTCAGAGGAATAGATCGCGTGACCAAGCGTCCCCTCCTTCGTCTCAAGCCACGGGAAGGCCGTCGCGCCCGCGCCGGGGCGACGTGGATTTTCTCGAACGAGATCGCAAGCGATTTGAAAAGCCTGCCGCCCGGCGCGGTTGTCGATGTGCAAGGCGACGACGGTTTCGAGTTCGGCACGGGCTATTGCAATGCGGGCAGCCTGATCGCCATTCGTGTCCTCGAAGCGGCGCCCGGCACGGATATCGATCGGCAATTTTTCGCCGCGCGCATCGGCCGCGCACTGTCTCTCCGCGAAACCCTGTTCGACGCGTCGTTCTATCGCCTCGTTCATTCAGAGGGCGACCGGTTACCCGGTTTGTCCATTGATCGTTTCGGCGACACCTGCGTGGTGCAGATCACCACATGCGGCATGGAAGCGCTCGTCGATCCAATCCTGCAAGCGCTCGACGAACTCCTCAAGCCCGCGAACGTGGTTCTGCGCGCAGATTCGCCTTCGCGCGCACTCGAAGGACTTTCGAATTACGTGCGGGCGGCAAAAGGTGAGGTGTCGACGCATCTCGGCCTGGAAGAGAACGGCACGCGTTATTTCGCCGATCTCTCGGGCGGCCAGAAGNNGGTATTACGACCAGCGCGACAACCGCGCTTTCATGGCGTCGCTGGCGCGCAGCAAGACCATTCTCGATGTCTATTGCCATTCCGGCGGGTTCGCTCTGGCCGCCGCCCGTGCTGGTGCGAAGGAGGTGAGCGGCCTGGACAGCTCCGCACCGGCGCTCGCTCTTGCCGAAGATGGCGCGGCGGCCAACGCCGCGACCGGCGTCTGCCGGTTCGTCAAGGCCGATGCGATGGAGGAACTGGAACGCCTCGCATCGGCAAAAGAAGCATTCGACATTGTGATCTGCGACCCGCCGCCTTTCGTGAAATCGCGCAAGGACATCGAGGCGGGCGCCCGTGCCTATCGCAGGCTCGCGCGGCTCTCTGCGCGGGTGACTGCGCCGGGCGGTTTTCTGCTGCTCGCCTCCTGCTCGCACAACATCGCGATGGAGCGCTTTCAGATCGAATGCGCCGCGGGGATCGCGCGCGCCGGCCGCAGGGCAAGCCTGATCCGGCACGTCGGCGCCGGCCCTGACCATCCGGTCCATCCCATGCTGCCCGAAACCGCCTACCTCAAAGCTCTCGTGTACGCGATGGAATAAGGATCACGCAGAGTCGTGGAGTCCTTTCCTTCCCCAACGTGGGGGAGGTTGCCCGAAGGGCCGGAGGGGGAAGTGATTGCGCGCGCGACACCCCCCTCTGCCTCGCTGCGCTCGGCACCCCCACGTTGGGGGACGAAACGTTGTCGCGTGTCCGCGTTAGACGTTCTCTACGGCGAGGGATAGATCTGCTCTCTAGAACACATCCTTCCGCGCGCGCATTTCGGCGAAGACTTCGACCTCGCTCGCATCACGCATGTTCAACGTGCGGCGGATTTCGTCGGATTGAACGCGCAGGAAAGGATTTGTGCGTTTTTCGAGACCGATCGTCGAAGGGATGGTGGGCGCGTTCTCCGCGCGCAATTTCTCGACCTCGCGCATGCGCGACACGAGATCGCGATTGCCGGGTTCGAGGGTGAGCGCGAAGCGGCCGTTGGCGAGCGTGTATTCGTGGCCGCAATAGACGCGTATGTACTCGTTTAGCTGCATGAGTTTGGAAAGGCTCCGCCACATCATCTCTGGCGTGCCTTCGAACAGGCGCCCGCATCCCATCGCGAAGAGCGTGTCGCCGGTGAAGACCGCGCTGTCGTCTTCGAACGCAAAAGCGATGTGTGCACGGGTATGCGCAGGGATCTCGATCACGCGCGCGCGACGGGAGCCGAGCGCGAACGGACTGCCTTCCTCTACGCCCACATCGATCGCGGGAATGCGCGCGCGGTCCTTCTCCGGGCCGACAACGGTTGCGCCGTAGGCCTCTTTCAGTTCGGCATTGCCGCCGGTATGGTCCCAATGATGGTGGGTGTTGAGAATGTGGGTGAGACGCCAGCCCCTTGAATCGAGGGCGGCACGGACGGGCGGCGCCTCCGACGGGTCCACGATCGCACAGACGCCGTCCCCCGCGTCGCGGACGAGATAGGCGTAATTGTCCCTGAGACAGGGGACGAGCTCGATCTCCAGCGCTGTCATCGCGTTCACCTCCTTGACATGTTAGCAATCTCGGTCCGCAGGTTGAATGGGCGACCTGCCGGATCCAGGCAGGAACGATGCAGCCCGGTTCGAAAGACCCGCAATCCTTCTACGAGGAGCCGATCGGGCAGGTCACGCGTCGGACGATCTTCCGCCGCGTCCGCCTGATGTGGCCCGATGTGCGCGGACAGCGGCTTCTGGGCTATGGCTATGCGCTTCCCTATCTGAGGCCTTTCGTGGGCGAGGCCGAGCGCGTCGCCGCCTTCGTGCCCTCGCAGTACGAACTCGAAACCGCCGATCTGCGTTTCGTCGCGCAAGGCGATGAGGAGTATCTGCCCTTCGTGGATTCGCTCTTCGACCGCATTCTTGTCGTCCACGGCCTGGAATGCGCAGATTCGACCCGCCCGATGATGCGGCAGATCTGGCGGGTGCTGGCGCCCGAAGGCCGGCTCATCTGCGTCGTGCCCAACCGCCCCAGCCTGTGGTCGCAGGTCGAACGCACGCCCTTCGCGACCGGGCGGCCCTTCAGCCGCGTCCAGATCGAGCGGCTGATGCGCGAATCGCTGTTCGTGCCGGAGCGCTGGGACGCTGCGCTCTTCTTTCCGCCTGTGCGCTCGCGCCGGTTGGTGCGCAGCGGCACGGCGTGGGAGCGTTTCGGCCGCAGGCTCTGGCCGCGCCTCGCCGGCGTTCACATTCTCGAAGCCTCGAAATCACTCTACGCGCTTGCCCAACCCGAAAAAGTCCGCGCCCGCAAACAAGTGCTCGCCCGCGCCGCGCATTAAACCCAACAAAAAGAATTTAGCGCGGAGGACGCGAACGAAAGCGCAGAGGCCGCAGAAAAAGAATTGCGCGCCAACCCGCTGCGCCGCGCGCGCAGCGCGGCGAGAGGCGCGCCACATTTCTCCCTGCGTCCTCTGCGCAACCTTCCGCCTACGCCAAGGCTTCGGCGGACAAGGAGAGTCACCAGACCCGCCAAAGCTTCAGCGAAGGCGGGCCGCGTCCTCTGCGCCGAAGTGTTTTTCCTTCTCTTCCGTGTCTCCGAAGTGAAATTTCCGTCACCTCTTGGCAGCTCAGGTGCGCGCTATTTTCGTTTTCAACTATTCGTGAATCGTTTTGCTCCCGGCATAGCTGCTATGCGCGTTGGCACCCGGGAAATCGTCACGTCCACTCCCTATCTGCTGCGGTGCCGGCGCGGCTGCCGGTGTCACGACCAAAGGAGTCGAACATGCGTCTTGTGCCCGTCACGATCTCAGCAGCAGCTTTGTGTGCGAGTGTCGCTTTCAGTGTCGCACCCGCAAGCGCGGAGGAAGCCCGCCTGTCGACCTGCGCAAAGCTGCAGACCGAAGTCAAAGATGCGCTCGCGAACAATGCGCAATCCACGAGCTATGAAGCGGCGGTCCAGGAAAAGACCTATGGCCTGCAGTTCTGCGCCAACGGACTCTACAAGAACGGCGCAGAGCATTACGCCGAGGCGCTCAGGCTTTTGAGCGCGTCGAAAGGCTGACCGCCGGCCCGGCCGCCGTCAGCATCAATATCGCCCCTTCGGCAAGAAGATTGGGTCCCCACGAATCGGGCCGCATGGGACGCGTGCGGCCCTTTTCGGTCAGGGCGAACGCCTGCTCGATTCTGGCGCCAACTTCGGCCGCGAGTTCGATGAAGTCGGCGATCGTGCACAGGTGAATGTTGGGCGTTGCGTGCCAGCTGTATCCGAGTGCCGTCGTTTGCGGCATCCGGCCTCCAAAGAGCAATGCGAGGCGGATGCGCCAATGGCCAAAATTCGGGAAAGAGACGATCGTATGCCGGCCGATGCGGATGAGTTGTGCGAGAACCGCGCGAGGGGAGCGCATCGCCTGGATCGTCTGGCTGAGGATTACGATGTCGAAAACCGCTGAGGGATAGTCGGCGAGGTCCGTGTCGGCATCGCCCTGCACGACCGACAGTCCTCGCTCGACGCAGGCATTGACGTTCTGCTGCGACAGCTCGATTCCCCTTCCATCGACCTGCTTCTCGGCCGCGAGATGCTCAAGCAGATCGCCTTCACCGCAACCCACGTCGAGCACGCGCGCGCGCGGCGGGATCATCGCCGCAATGGCGGCAAGGTCGGGGCGCAATATCTTCATCGCTTGGCACATTGCCCACGTGAAAAATTGCTCCCTATAAATTCGTCATGGCCGGGCCGTNNTCCCGGCCACCCATGAACACTGTGCCGGCTATGGTTTATTACTGGCGCGATGGGAAAATCAAATTCCTCGAACTGAGAAATCCGCGTTGGAACGACCTTCACATCGCGCTCATGCCGTGGCGCTGTGTTCATGGGTGGCCGGGANNCAACGGCCCGGCCATGACGAATATTGAGGTTACAATTCCCAAAATTGGTCCCCTAACTAAAACACCCCGTGCTGGCTCGCGACCGAATTCAAAAAGCCTCTCACCGCAGCAAACATTTCCGGCTCGTCGAGAAGGAAGGAATCGTGGCCGCGGTCCGAAGCGATTTCGACGAAGCTGACGTTGGCCGCTGCGGCGTTCAGCGCGTGGGCGACCTTCTTGTTCTCTGCGGTGGGAAACAGCCAGTCGCTGGTGAAGGAGATGATGCAGAACCTTGTCTGTGTTCCGCGGAACGCTTCGGCGAGTACGCCGCCATATTCGGCGGCAAGGTCGAAATAGTCCATCGCGCGGGTGATATAGAGATAGGAGTTGGCGTCGAACCGATCGACGAAGGTGATTCCCTGATGATGGAGATAGCTTTCGATCTGGAAGTCCGGCCCGAAAGCGAAGGAGAACGAGTCGCGGTCCTGCAGGGTGCGGCCGAACTTATTTTGCAGAGCCGTTTCAGAGAGATAGGTGATGTGCGCGGCCATGCGCGCAACGGCGAGCCCCTTGGCGGGGCGCGTGCCATGCAGCGCATAGTCGCCATTCTTCCAGTCCGGATCGGCCATGATGGCCTGTCGTCCCACTTCATGGAAAGCGATGTTCTGCGCGGAATGGCGCGCTGCCGCGGCGATCGGAACCGCCGAGACGACGCGCTCCGGAAAACTCGCGGCCCATTGCAGCACCTGCATGCCGCCCATCGAGCCACCGAGCACGCAAAGAATTTTCTCGATGCCGAGCGCGTCGAGCAACATCGCTTGCGCGCGCACCATGTCGCGAACGGTAATAAGCGGAAAAGAGAGGCCGTAGGGCTTGCCTGTCGAGGGGTCGGTCTCGGCCGGGCCCGTTGTCCCCATGCAACCGCCGATGACATTGGGACAGAGAACGAAGTAGCGATTCGTGTCGATCGGCTTTCCGGGACCGATCATCATGTCCCACCATCCGGGTTTGCCCGTCAGGGGATGGCGGCTTGCCGCAAACTGGTCGCCGGTCAGCGCATGGCAGATCAGCACCAGATTGGATCTGTCGTCGTTGAGCGTGCCGTAGGTCTTGAACGCGACCGTAAAGGGCGAAAGCGCGCGCCCGGCGTCGAGCGTCAGCGACGATTCGAATCCGATCGTTTGTCCCGCATCCTCGCCCGGCGCTGCGAGAGGGCGCGTGAAGCGCAGATTCGCCATTTCTGCCATCAACGGTTCCCATCCCTGACCCGAGTCGGGAAGCGTTGCTAAGGCTGTGTCGCCGCCCATGTCAACGCGCGCGCTCCGGAGCGTTTTGATTTCGCGGCGCGTGCCTTCTATCAATGCCGGGCAGGCGATGCCCCCAGAACCTCGACATCAGCAAGATCAAGGTCCAAGGCCCCATGTCATGAACCTCAAGCCAAAGCCGGGAATACTCGACATAACGCCCTATGTCGGAGGCCGCGCAGAGGCTCCCGATGGCGCGCCCGCAGTCAAGCTTTCGTCCAACGAATCGGCTCTGGGACCAAGCCCTGTGGCAATCGCTGCCTACGAAGAAGCGTGCCGGTATCTGTCGTTCTATCCGGAAGGAAGCGCGCGTCTTCTTCGCGACGCGCTCGGCGAGCTTCATCATCTCGATCCCGATCGAATCGTGTGCGGGAACGGTTCGGACGAACTCCTCTCCCTGCTCTCGCGTATCTACGCTTCGGACGGCGACGAAGTGGTGTTCACCGAGCACGCCTTTCTTGTCTACCGGATCGCGGCGCTCGCCAGCGGCGCGGTTCCAGTTGCGGTTCCGGAAACAGACTTGCGCGCGGACGTAGAGAAGATTCTCTCCTCCGTCACGCCGCGAACACGGCTCGTTTTCCTCGCCAATCCGAACAATCCGACCGGCAGCTGCCTCTCTGGTGCGGAAGTTCGCCGTCTCCATGCCGGCTTGCCGCCTTCGGTCCTGCTGGTGATGGATGCGGCGTATGCGGAATATGTGCAGCGCAGGGATTACGAAGCTGGCGACGCGCTGGTGATACAGTTCGACAACGTGGTCATGACGCGCACCTTTTCGAAAATCTACGGCCTTGCAGGTCTGCGCGTCGGCTGGGCGTTCTGTCCCGCATCCGTGGCGGACGCGCTCAATCGCGTGCGCGGGCCTTTCAACGTTTCGGTTCCCGCGCAGCGCGCCGCGGTCGCCGCCCTGCGCGACCGCGAACACGTCGCGCGCTCCATTGCGCACAACGAGACGTGGAAACGCCGTCTCATCGAGAGCATCCGCGCATCGGGACTGCGTGTCGACGACAGCGAAGGAAACTTCGTGCTGGTCCATTTCCCGCGAGGTGCACACGACGCAAAGGCTGCCGATGCGTTCCTTGCGTCCCGCGGGTTCATACTGCGGCCGGTGGCGAATTACGGTCTGCCGCATTGCATGCGGCTTACCATCGGCAGTGAGGACGCCAACCGCGGCGTCGCGGCAGCGATTGCTGATTTCATGCGGCCGGCGCGATGACGATCGATTCGAGACCCCTGTTCGGCAAGGTGGCGCTGATCGGCATCGGGCTGATCGGCTCCTCGCTAGCCCATGCGATGCGCCGTGCAGGCCTTGCCGCGCACATCGCCGGATATTCCCACCGGTCCGAGACGATCGAAAAAGCGCAGGCGATCGGGTTTGCGGATTCGTTCCACACCTCGCTTGCACCGGCGGTGCGCGGCGCCGACCTCGTCGTGCTGGCGGCGCCCGTGGGCGCATTCGGAGAACTCGCTCGCGAACTCGGCCCGCACCTGAAACCGGGCGCAATCCTGAGCGATGTCGGCTCGGTGAAGATGGCGGTCCTGCGCGATGTAGGGCCGCACGTGCCAGACGGCGTGCATTTCATTCCCGCTCATCCGATCGCAGGGACCGAGCAATCGGGTCCGGAATCGGGCTTCGCCGAATTGTTCGACGGACGCTGGTGCATATTGACGCCGCTGCCCGGTGCGGATGAGGGGGCGGTTGCGACGCTCAAATCATTCTGGCAGCGTTGCGGCAGCCAGGTCGAGATCATGGATCCGAAGCATCACGATCTCGTACTCGCCATCACGAGCCACGTGCCGCATTTGATCGCTTACAACATCGTGGGCACGGCCGCCGATCTGGAGACCGTGACGGAAAGCGAGGTGATCAAATATTCGGCCGGCGGCTTTCGCGATTTCACCCGTATCGCCGCGTCTGATCCCGTCATGTGGCGCGACGTCTTTCTCAACAATCGCGAGGCGGTGCTGGAGATGCTGGGTCGCTTCAACGAGGATCTGAGCGCGCTCCAGCGCGCGATTCGCTGGGGTGACGGCGAAATGCTGTTCAACCTCTTCACGCGCACGCGTGCGATTCGCCGTTCGATCGTCGACGCGGGCCAGGACATCGGCGAGCCAAATTTCGGCCGTCCGCGGACGAAGAATCCAGCGTAGCGCTTGACCCCGCGACCCTCACCCGCGCCTGCACAGAATGGATCGTTTCCTCACGCGTCCCGCTCCCACAAGGGGAGAGGCGAATTCGGAGTGCTGCATATACGTCGGTAAATTACCAGGTAACGTTCCCTCTCCCCTTGTGGGAGAGAGGCTCGGGACGTGTGCCCTCAACCGCCCAGGCGCGGGTGAGGGGTCGCGAGGCCAAATTAGCGAGCGCCGCCCTTACCGCCTGGTCGTCGGCGTAGCGTCGTCGTCGCGCAGGATTTCGTAGTCGGCGAGGCCGGAGCCCATCAGCATGCGCAATGCAGCCAGGTCCACGGCTTCGTCGTCCACATGTTGCGTCTTGTGGATGAGCGTCAGCTCACCCTCGCTGTTCAGGTAGCGGATTTCGTAGTTCGGCACGGTGTCCCTCGATGCAAAAGCGCACCCCTCGCTTGCGGACGCCACAAATCTAGGAAGGTTTCGTGTTGAGAATGTGGCGCCTGACGGTTCGAATTGTCGCAGAGTGTGTCACGACATTGTTACGAGAGTCTTTCTGAAGGCATTTTAGTAAAGAGCACCGATAGAGCCGACGTCTGCACTTTCCGTATGCGGTTTGTGGCCCTGGCGCAGCGTCACGATTCCGTGGTCGATGGCGGCGGAAGCTTCGAGCGGCGTATTCGTCGCGTGGGCCAGGCGGTCGAGAGCGCCTGAGAGATGCGATGCACCAACCGCGGATGCGGAAAGTTGCTCCGCATGCGCAACTTTCAGTTGGAGCGCTCCATGGGGGCGATGGAGATCGTCGAGAGTCAACCGGCCCGATCCTTCTGCGCTGGTTTGGCCCCACGCCATGTCAAGCCGGTCCAAGCGAAACGATCCTGCACTGCCGCGCCATTTGTCCACTGCGGCACACCATGGGTCGCGCCCCGACAGGAATTGAGAGAAAGGCGTCGCCGGCGCGATTCGTCCTTCGAGGATCATGTGCGGGATTTCGGGGCCGAACCCGGCCTGCAATTCCGGCGCGAGACGAAGCGCTTCGGCACTGATCGCGATGTCGATCATGTCTCGTGAAGGCGCGCGCCGAAGATGGAGCTGCGCGCGCGCGCCTGAAATCTCCCGTGAGCTGAAACCGGCTACATCGAGATCGAAGCGCGCGAGCGCGCCCTCCGCGAGGATCGCGCTTGCCCGCAGCGAGCCGGGCGTGAACACCAAACGCCCTGCGGCGCCGCCCGGCATCGTCCACGACAAAGTCTGCACGCCTCCGGCTTCGAATATCTCTTGCACGCGTCCGTAGGTCAGGCCGTGGATTGCGAAACGTTCGGCGCGCCAGGAAACCGATGCGCGCACGCACTTCGCCTCGAGCGCGACGCCGCTCAGTACGGTGTCGACACGAAAGGGAAATCCGCCCATTTCTTCGGATGCAAAGCGCAAACGGATTCCGGGCGCGATTTCCCGTCCATTCGCGTGGAGAAGCCAGCTCTCGAACGCATCGGCAACAGTCCACCATCGCAGCATCGCCGCGATGGCGATCACGATGAGGACCAGGAACGGTGCATAGAGAAAGAAGCGGCTCGAATAACGCATGTTTATGTTTCGACGGGCTCATCCTTCGACAAGCTCAGGATGAGGGTCCTTTCCTCGCCCTGAGCCCGTCGAAGGGCGACAGCCTCATGCTTCGACAGGGCGATATTGCCTTTTACAAACCCAGCACAACCCGTGGCGGCGGCCCTAGCCGAATTTCGTGAGCAAAAACGACAGGACCCGCCAATCGATGATCGCGCACAAGCAGGACCATACGACAATCCGAAACCAGTACGCAGATGGTTGTTCCGCTCGGTAAAGCCACCAGATGGTGGTTTTGTTTTTGGTCTGCCACGGCCAGCAACCGGCCCTGCCCGACACGAGCTGATAAATCGTGAAGGCATGAGGTGCCGCTAAGAGTATCGCAAAGAAAAGTAACGGTCCGATGGCTTCAGGCGGCAAGTATAATATCGCCTTCGACAGGCTCAGCATGAAGAGATTTCCTCACCCTGAGCTTGTCGAAGGGGGAGCCACCGGGGGAGCGCAAATACTACCCGCAACGCGAAAAGCCGCAGGCGATGCAGACGTCGCAGTTCTCCTGCCGGATGAAGGATGGGCTGCCGCAGCGTGGGCAGGTGCGGCCGCGGCGTTCGCCCGCGGCCACTGCGACAGATTCCGCCGTTTCGGGCTGCGTGAGGCGATCGCGCGGCGGCATGAAGCCCGTGGCGACGAGGTGACGTTCGATCACGTCGCCGATCGCCGCGAGCAGCGATGGCACGTACCGACCGCCCATCCATTGTCCACCACGCGGATCGAACACCGCTTTGAGTTCGTCGACGACGAAGGAGACGTCGCCGCCGCGGCGGAACACCGCGCTGATCATGCGCGTGAGCGCGAGTGTCCACGCATAGGCCTCCATGTTCTTGGAGTTGATGAACACTTCGAACGGCCGACGCCGCCCGTCCTTCTCGAGATCGTTGATGGTGATATAGAACGCATGGTCGGAATCGGGCCATTTTATCTTGTAGGTGTGGCCGAGAAGCGCTTCGGGCCGGTCGAGCGGCCTGGTGATATAGACGACGCCGCCAGACTCTTCGAAGGTCCGTGACGCCGCAGCGGGCATTGTGAGAGGAAGAGGCGGTTCCAGATCCGGCGTTTCCATCGTGGCTATCGCCGGCGGTATGGCCAATGGAGCTTCTAGAACGGAGCCTCTGACATCGTTCGGACGGAAGGTGGTGCAGCCTTTGCAGCCGCTGTCATAGGCCTGCATGTACACATTCTTGAACGCTTCGAAGGAAATCCCCACCGGGACATTGATGGTCTTGGAGATCGAACTGTCGACATGCTTCTGGGCCGCGGCCTGCATCGCCACATGCTCTTCCGGCGAAAGAGTCAGCGCGTTGACGAAATAATCGGGCAGAGACGCTTCGTCGCCGAACAATTCGCGGTATTTGCGCCAGGCATGGTCTGCGACCATTTCCTCGCGCCGCGTTCCGTCGGGCATGAGGAGCTTGCGCCCATAGGTGTAGGAGAACACGGGCTCGATGCCGCTCGAGACGTTCCCGGCGAAAAGCGAAATCGTGCCCGTCGGCGCAATCGAAGTGAGAAGCGCGTTGCGGATGCCGTGCGCTGCGATCGCATTGCGGATTTCCTCCGGCAACGACCGGACATGGGGGCGATCGAGATAGGCGTCGCGGTCGAAGAGAGGAAACGCGCCCTTTTCCTTTGCAATCTCGATGGAGGCCGAATAGGCGGCTCGCGAGAGTGTGGCGAGCCAGCGATCGACCAGTTCGAGACTCTGCGGCGAACCATACCGCGCGCGACAGAGGATCAACGCGTCGGCAAGGCCGGTGACGCCAAGTCCGATGCGCCGTTTCGCCATTGCTTCCTGCCGCTGCTCGGGGAGTGGAAAGCGCGAGATGTCGATCACATTATCGAGGAGGCGCACGCCGACGGTGGTGAGCCGCGCGAGTTCGCTCTCATCCAGATGCGCATCCTCCGCGAACGGGCTATGAACAAGCTTCGCGAGGTTTATCGAGCCGAGCAGACATGCGCCATAGGGAGGCAACGGTTGTTCGCCGCAAGGATTGGTCGCGCGGATCGTCTCGCAATAGGCGAGATTGTTTTCCCGGTTGATGCGGTCGATGAAGATCACGCCGGGTTCGGCATAGTCATAGGTCGCGCGCATGATGCGGTCCCATAGCGCGCGCGCCTGAAGCGTTCGATAGACCTTGCCGCCGAATTTGAGCTGCCACTCCGCATCGTTCCGCACCGCCTCCATGAAGGCGTCGCTCGCCAGCACCGAAAGGTTGAACATCGACAGCTGGCCCCGCGTGCGCTTGGCGTCGATGAAGGTTTCGATGTCGGGATGGTCGCAGGCGAGCGTCGCCATCATGGCGCCGCGGCGCGATCCCGCCGACATGATCGTGCGGCACATCGCGTCCCACACGCCCATGAAGGACACCGGTCCCGACGCGTCGGCGCCGACGCCCGCAACCGGCGCGCCCTGCGGACGGAGCGTGGAGAAGTCGTAACCGACACCGCCGCCCTGTTGCATGGTGAGTGCGGCCTCGCGCAGATGCGCGAAGATGCCGCCCATATCATCGGGGATCGTGCCCATGACGAAGCAATTGAACAAAGTGACGCGGCGCGCGGTGCCGGCGCCGGCGACGATGCGGCCGGCCGGAAGGAATCGGTGGCCTGCCAGCGCCCGGGCGAATTCGATCGCCCATTGCCGCCGCTTTTCCGGCGCTTCGGCCGCCGCTGCCGCCATTGCCACACGCGCCCAGCTGTCGACAAAGTCGCGGTCTATGGGCGTGCCGTCTGCCGCCTTGAAGCGGTATTTCATGTCCCAGATCTGATGGGAAATATCGGTCATGGCCTACCTTGACCGCCAGAGGACGGACCTCCGCAGGCGGGCCAGAAAGCTAACAACACCAACCGTTAAAGTCAAGAAATGTTCCCTATACGTTCTGGTAGTTGTACAAAATACAGGAGATGCCGAATATGGACGCTAATGGATTGCCTCAAAAATCTTAACGCAGAGGCCGCGGTGGGAGCGCGGAGCAACACATAGCGCGCGGTACGTGCAAAAAAATTCCTTCGCGGCCTCCGCGCAACCTCTGCGACCTCCGCGTTAAAACTTTTGCTTGCCGGAATGGGAATTCACGCGCGTCAGCAGCACGCGGCCTTCGCGGAGCAGTTCCCCGGTCGTCTGTTCGATGCGTTCTTCGAGGATGGCCATGAATTCGTTCCGCTTCAGGCCGGGAGGTATGGGCGTGAGAAACTGGATGACGATCAGGCCGGGCTTCTTGAGGAAACCTGTCCAGAACAATCCGGAATTGAGCGACACGGGCACGCAGGCAATATCGAGCCCCTGGTAGAGCGCGACGACGCCGGACTTGTAGTCGGGCGACGCACCAACAGGCTTTCGCGTGCCTTCCGGAAAGACGACGATTCCGAGGCCCTGGGCCAATGCGTCACGCGAGGCTCTCGTCATCGCGCGCAAGGCAATGCCACCGCCCCGACGATCTATGGCGATCATGCCCACCTTGCGCGCGTACCAGCCGTAGAAGGGAACGCGCATCAGTTCGCGCTTGAGCACGAAGACCGGGTCTCCCAGAAGAAAGAACAGGGCAACCGTGTCCCACATCGACATGTGCTTGGAAGCGACGAGCGCGGGCATGGCGGGAATTTCGCCGCGAACTTCGTAGTCGAGCGCGGCAAACACTCTCAGACCCCACAATATGCCCGCGCACCAGCTCCGCGCCGCAATGACGGCGCCGCGTCTGGGCAGAACGAGGGCAGGCAGGAATACGACGTGCAGGACGATGCTGATGAGGAGAAACCAGACGATGAAGACGATGGAGCGCAGCCAGATCATGGGGGGCCGGAGATGGAAACCGCGGCGGCGCCCGTTCCGCCCCCTTGCGCCGGAGCTTCATTTCCGCGCGCCGCGCGAACGACGCTGGTGAGGGCGACCGCGCCCAGATATTTGGCGTATTCGAATTGCAGGATGCGCATCGAGCCGGGATCGAGCCACCAGTTCCGATCCGAAAGAATTTCGGGGACGGGATATGGTACGAGCCTGATGCCGGGCATGGCGGTCGAGAATTCCGCGAGGCTCCTTGGCATGTGATAGTTCGCCGTGACGATGACGAGGCTGCGGTATCCGTGCGCGCGCACCCAGGCTGCAGCTTCCACGGCGTTGCCATGTGTGTTCGTCGCCGAGAAGCCGAGATCGGCACAGCAATCGAAGCGGCGCCCGCCATGCACGAGTCGCCTCAGCCGGTCCTTTGTCATGAAGGGGTGAACGCCCGTGATCAGCAATCGCCGGCCCACGCCGCGTTCGAACAGAGCCACGGCCTTGTCGAGCCTGTCCTCACCGCCGGTCAACGTCACGATCGCGTCGGCGCGCACCGCGTTCGGCGCGGAAGCCGAAAGGTCCGTGACGAAAGCGGCAAAGCCCGCGAAATAGGCCGCGACCAGAACCATGGCCGCGACCCAGAATATACGTTCGAGGACCGATGCGTGCGCGGCGTTCAAGTTGCATCCTCAATGTCGGGCAGGCGCGCCCCCGAAAATCCCGGCGCACCCTTCGCCACTTCAGTAGTTCCGGCCGAGCGCGGCAAGAATGGAAAGCCTTGCCGTGACGAGCGCAATGATACCCGAACCGGCCGGCACTGCGAGAAGCCACGCCAGCTCCCACGGGCCGAGGCTCAAGGGCGGCAGGAAGGGCACAGGCTCGAGCCCGGCGAATTCGAGACTTCCCGCCACAACAAACAGAACACCGGCCAGGGTTGTGCCGAGCGCAGACGCCGCCAGCGCGGAAACGCAATAGTGCCATTCGAACGAGCGTGCGACGAAGCCCGCCCGTGCGCCCATCTGGTGAAGCAGGGACACGATGTCGTGATGGGCTGCAAGCCCGGCGCGCGTGGCGAAAGTGACCGCGGCCGCCGTGGCGATGGCGATCAGGCCGAGAATGCACCAGGACGTCCAGATGACGGCGTCGGCCGCGCGCCTGAGCCGCAGAATCCATCGCGCATGATCGTCAAGCAGCGCGTCGGGCGCGGCCTGCCGCAATTGCTTGCCGAGCCGGGAGACGTCTAAGTCGGCGCCGGGTCGCAAGGTCGCGTCCACCAGACGCGGCAGCGGCAATTCCTTCACCAGCGCAGCGGAGCCCAGCCACGGCTCGACGAGGGCGCGCGTCTCGGCGTCACTCATCAGCCGCACCCGCATGATCCCTCTCGTTTCGTGCAGGACAGACAGCACTGCATCCGTTTCCGCCTGCCATTTTGCGTCGATGACATCGGCGCCGCCCTGCGTGGGCGCAAGAATCTGGACCGTCAGTCCCGCCGACAGCCCCGCCCGCCAGCTTTGCGCGGTCCGTCCGGCGACAAGCGAGGCGCAGAGCGCGAGCGCGGCGAGGAACGCCATCACCGCGATCACCACATCAAGCGGTGCCGCGCCTTTCCAGCGGGGCAAAATCCGGCCCGGCCGCTCGGCGCTCATGAGCGGGGCGCCCTCAATTGCACGAGCCGCCCGTCCACGAGGCGCATTTCCCGCGCCTGGGTGCGCTCGAGCAGGGAACGATCATGGGTTGCGATCAGCACGGTCGTGCCCAACCGGTTCAATTCCGCGAACAGCCTAATGAGCCTCTGCGCGATGTCCGCATCGACATTGCCGGTCGGCTCGTCCGCCAGGAGAAGGTCAGGCCGCGCGACCACTGCACGGGCAATCGCCACCCGTTGCTGTTCGCCACCGGAGAGCGTGGGCGGTTTCGCCTGCAGCTTTTCGCCGAGGCCCACCCAGGCGAGCAACTCTTCGACATCGCGAGCGTAATCGCTCGCCCGGCGGCCTGCCAGACGCAACGGCAGCGCGACATTGTCGAAAGCCGAAAGATGATCGAGAAGCCGGAAATCCTGGAACACCACTCCGATGCGACGGCGCAGCGCCGGCTGAATGGATCGCCTTGTAGTGGCGAGATCATGACCGAAGAGCGTGATAAGACCCCGCGTCGGCGGCTCCGCCAGGAACATCAGCTTGAGAAGAGTGGTTTTTCCCGCGCCCGAGGCTCCGGTCAGGAAGGTGAAAGATCCAGCTTCGAGCAGAAAAGTCACGTCGCGCAGGACTTCGGCGCCCGCGCCGAAGCGCATCCCGACGTTTTCAAACCGCAGCATCGCGCCTCGATCGAGCGCCCCATAGCGCCTTGCCCGCATCGCGAATATCGCAGCCGCGCGCACGGCTCAAGTCTTGCGGCACGAAACGAATCACAGCCGCATGTCTGCGATATCGTCTGCGCTTGCATCGTATTGGGGCAAGTGCGTGTATCGGCATCATGATCCTCGCCTGCCCAGAGTGCCGGACTCGCTATCAGACGGATGCCCTGAATTTTCCGCCCGCCGGGCGCAAGGTAAGATGCGCAAAGTGCGGCCATATCTGGCATCAGCAGGCACCCCAACGGGAGGTGGAACTTGCGCCCGGGCAGGAAACTTCCGCTTCTGCCACGGCTGCTCCTCGTGCCGTAGCGTTGGCAGGTTTCGCCAGCAGACCCGTCACCCGTTTAGTGGCCGCAAAGCGCGCGCGGCGCCCACGGGCGGAGAAGCTTGGCATCGTGGCGGGTTGGTCCGGACTCATCGCAATGATTCTTGTTGCCGGATGGACGGGATTGCACTTCCGCCAGGAAATCGTGTCGCTGTGGCCCCAATCGTCGTCGCTTTACGAACTGATTGGCGCCGCAGCCAGCGCAAAGGGAATCGCCATTGTCGACCCGGCTTTTCACCGCGAATTCGAACACGGTCAGCCGGTGCTGGCCGTCACGGGTCGTCTGGTCAATACGTCCTCGCGCGAGGTGGGCGTGCCAGCGATCCGGGTGGCGCTCATCGATCGTGACGAACGCGAACTCTGTCACTGGACGATCAGTCCGTCGCAGCCCACCCTTCGCCCCGGGCAATCGGTGAAATTCTTCACCCAGCTATCGAGTCCGCCCGCGGGCGCGCGCCACCTCGAGATGCGTTTTGCGGCGAGCCGGGAATGAATGACCAGCCTAATCTTCCGGTGCTGTTTTCACAAATTCAAATCAGCACGCGCGTCGCGGCGCTCGCCGGTGAAATTTCTTCGATGAGCGATCTGCCCAATTTGGCGCTGCCTATTCTCATCGGGGGGTTCGTCTTTGCGGCGGATCTGTTGCGCGCGCTCGACGAGTGCGGCCTCTCGCTGCCGGTCGAATTTCTGCGGCTCTCGAGGTATGGCGATGCCCGCGTCGCCCTGCGCGAACCCCGTATCGTCATGGGCCCCGGCGAACACGTGCGCGGCCAGCACGTACTCATCATCGACGGCGTTCTCGATCGTGGGCACACTCTCGATGCGGCGCGCCGCAATGTTTTGGAAACAGGAGCGCGGGTGGTCACGACAGCGGTTGTCATCGACAAGCGGCGGAGCGGCGCGCGTCTCAGTGCCGATTTCGCCGCCTTCACCGACGTGCCGCATTTTGTCGTGGGCTATGGCATGGACGATGCCGGCAGGCTTCGCTCGCTGCCCTACATTGCCGCGGTCGAACAAGCATGATCGAGGCGGTGATCTGGGATTTCGGGGGCGTGTTCACGTCCTCGCCCTTCGAAGCGTTCGCGCGCTACGAGCGCGAGCGAGACCTTCCCGCGGATTTCATCCGGCGCATCAATTCCGTCAATCATCTGGACAATGCCTGGGCGCGCTTCGAACGCGCGGAACTCGATCTGGACGGATTCGACCGGGCATTCGCGCAAGAAGCGCTGGCGTTAGGTCATGACGTGCCGGGGAAGGATGTGATTGCGCTCTTGGCCGGCGATGTCAGGCCGGAAATGGTCGAAGCCTTGAAGGGCGTCCGGAAACGCTTCAAGACCGGCTGCATCACCAACAACGTGCCTTCCAACCAGACAGGATCCGCGGACGGCCGCGCACTGTATGTGCGCGAGATCATGGAGCTGTTCGATTTCGTGATCGAATCCTCGAGGCTCGGCCTGCGCAAGCCCGATCCGCGGATCTATGAGATGATGTGCGAGGCGTTGAACGTCTCGCCGCGCGATTGCGTTTATCTCGACGATCTCGGCGTGAATCTGAAGCCCGCGCGCGCGATGGGCATGACGACGATCAAGGTCGAGACCGCCACGCAGGCGATTGTGGAGCTGGAGCGAGTGCTCGGGATGAAGCTGGGCGAAAATGATCAGGCGCCCGAGGGGCGCCCTCACCCGCGCCTGAACGGTTGATAGCCCTCGTTCTTGAGCCCTCTCCCACAAGGGGAGAGGGGATTCCGCGCGCTGATTTACCGCCGTTGATGCAGGACTCGTGATTCCCCTCTCCCCTTGTGGGAGAGGGATGCAGATACGGGCGATAAATTTTGTTCAGGCGCGGGTGAGGGGTGAACACGGTGTTTGATTGTCTATCCGAAATCTTTCGCAAGCTCCGCGCGGGTTTCGTCGGGAAGGACGGCCATGTGGCCGTAATTTGGATGCGCGATTTCCAGCACCACGCGGCCTTCGCCGCTTTTGAACCGTGCAATTGCTTCGGGCGTGAATGCAAAGCGGACCCAATGCACCGATGACGTCTTGCCTTCGGGCGTTGTGCGATCTTCGTATTCGGTCGGCTTGGCTTCGACGCGCATTCCCGCGACATCCATTGTCACGCTTTCCTCGATGCAAGCGAGCTTCAGGAGAATCGCCGCGCGCTGCGCCGGATCGTCGATCTCCAGCATCAACGTCGCGATCAGCTCGCTGCCCTGTGGGATGAGAGGATTGTAGGTTTCGAGTTCGCCTTCGATCTGCGCCACGCCGCCCTTCTCGATGTGAAGCATCTCCTGCACCTGCAGCCACATCGTGTCGTAATTCTCGAAATAGAAGGTGGCGAAGGGGCCGACTTCGACACGACGGTTCTTCTTCACCGCAATGAGACGCTGACGCAGTTCCGCGCGCCGCGCCGCAAATTCGGTGGGCGGAAGAATGTCGGCTGCCGTGATTCGATGCATTTGCGGGGACATCAGGCTTCCTCCATCAATCCATAGGCGTGCGCAAAAATCTCGATCGGATGCTCCGGCGTCCGGGGTTTGAACTCCGCGCCATCGGCCGCCGCCAGCTCGCGGGCGCCCTGCATAATGTGCGCTGCCGCAAGCGGACAGTCAGACGCGATGTGGCCGCGCGCCTGGTTGACTGCCGAACGAAACACGGGGCGCCCGACCTTTCGCGCCACCTCAAATGTCGGCGTGACGGCGCCGAAAGTGCCGCCATGGCCCGAGCAGCGCTCGATCACCTCGACCTTCGTATCGGGAATGAGGCGCAGCATCTCGGCTGCTTTCGGGCCCATGTTCTGCGCCCTTGCATGACAGGCAAGATGAACGCTCACGCCGTCCGCGATCGCGTTCAGTCCCGGCGGCAAGCCATGTTCCCTGGCAATCATCACCACATATTCGTCGATGTCCCAAGTGGCGTCGGAAAGCCGCCGCACATCGTCGTTCTCCGGCACGATGAGCGGCCATTCGAATTTGAACATGAGCCCGCACGACGCGGTCAGCGTGACGATGTCGAATCCCTCGTCCAGGAGCGGCATGAGTGCGCGCGAGACTCTTGTGGCGCTTTCCGCCACGCGCGCGAGCTCCGCCTGTTCCAGGAACGGCATGCCGCAACAGCCGGGATAGGCGACGCGCGTCTCCACGCCGATGTGATTGAGCACCGCGCGGGCGGCGTGTCCGGTCGCGGGCTTGTTGTAGTTCACGAAGCAGGTCGCGAAGAGCGCGACCTTGCGCTTCGCCGTGAACCCGGGCGCCGAGGTGTTGGGGCGGTCGGGCTCCCGCGTTGTGGCCGACACGAACGTCCTCGACCGGAATTTCGGCAAGGTGGCGCGCGCGTCGATGTGAAGTGTGCGCTCCATCGCGGAGCGGGTCAGGCGATTGTCGCGATCCGATGCCCAATTGACGAGCGGCGCGACAGGCACGGCGAGCCTGCCGTTGCGGTCCATCTCCGCGAGCTGCCGCGCGGTGAAATCCGTCTTGCCCGCACGCACTTCCGCCGCGCGGTAGCGCAACATCAGATGAGGGAAATCGACATTGAAGGGATGCGGCGGGACGTAAGGACATTTGGTCATGAAGCACATGTCGCAAAGCGTGCAGGCCTCGACGATTTTCGGGAAATCTTCGGATTTGACGCCGTCCAGTTCGCCGGTCGGACCGTCATCGATCAGCGAGAAGAGCCGCGGGAACGAATCGCACAGATTGAAGCAGCGCCGGCAGCCATGGCAGATATCGAAGATTCGACGCATCTCCGCATCGATTTTTTCGGCGTCATAGAAATCGTCGTTCTTCCACGCGATCGGCTCGCGTTTGGGAGCGTCGAGGCTGCCTTCGGTCATTTATTCAAATCCGGAAATCAGAAATCAGGCGCTGTGTCCTCCGCCCTGTCTTCACCTCCCCCTTGTGGGGAGGTCGAAA
>PKWC01000054.1 GCA_003131925.1 Alphaproteobacteria bacterium
CCAGGATCAGCGCATATTCGGCTGCCGCCGCGCCCGACTCGTCTTTCCAGAAGCTGAGAAACTTCGACATTGATCTTCCCCGTTGTGCAATTGCGCTGCGTTTGCCCCTTCGTGGGCATTGCAAAGCGGAGTGCAGCACCAAGCCCCACCCGTGCGAGTGATTTGCACAGCGCTAATGAATTGTAAAGCCTAATAATCCGTTAATCATAAAATGAGATGCGTTAAAGATGCCGGTTGGCCTCGTCACGGACAGAGTCCGCCAGACCTGTATTAATAATCATGAATATCCCCCGGGTGTGGTGAGCTTAGACCTACGCTGCACAATGACTCTCAATTTCGGGATGGCCAATAATCGTTTGATCTAATCCAAATGGATTAGAGTTCGAATGCAGATACCCCATTGAGGACTTGAAATCCGCCGGTGATCAAGTTCTACCAAGTCTAATTCAATCCGCTAGCCAGCCCGTTGGACAGCGGACGGCTCGCCCAACCCCGGGAGCATCAGCATCGCAACAAGCGCTCGCACTTCCTGCCGGGCCGCGACGTGCGACATGGTGAGCGAGATTCCCAGCTGGGGCTGAGGCAGGTCCAGCATCGTCAGACCCATCGGGAACAATTCGCGATAGATGACGCGCTCGCCGAATCCCGGTGACACGCGGAATCCGATTCGCCGGGCCAGGGCGTCGAGCGCCGCTGAAACCCGGCGCTTGTTCCGGGCTTCCGTCGCGCCGATCCGGTTTCGCATGACCACCCAGTCCAGCGCCGGCCTTCGCGCCAGCAGGCGCTTCTTGCGACATTCCCACACGAAATCGCTGTAGACGCTTGGCTTGTCGACCGAAAAATTCACGGGATCGACACTGGCCAACAGGTCGAAATCGACGAAACTGTCGTTGAGCGGCGTGACGAGCGTGTCGGCTGCGGCGTGCGCGGCGCGCGACAATTGCGTATCGGATCCGGGCGTGTCGACGACGATGAATTCGAATTCCGTCAGGATCTGCTCCAGGAGATCTGAAAACGCGTTGGCTTCTTCGATGGCCGCCACATCAAGCGAAGTCGCTGACGAACGCTCGAAGGCGCGGATGTGCGGCATCGCCATGTCCTTGCCGCCGCGCTCGCGCCAGCCGGCGCGGTTTTGCAATTGCCGCGAAAGGCTCCGCTGCCGGAGGTCGAGGTCGATGGCGGCGACCTTCTTTCCCGCGCGCGCCAGCGCCACAGCCACATGCATGGCCGCGGTGGTTTTGCCAGAGCCGCCCTTTTCGTTTCCGAACACGATGATATGCGCGCGCGAGCTCACTGTGTTTCCGGTTGACCGCCCAGGGTCATCGCGTCGAATCACAGTCTACCATCCCTGATGGCGAGACGCTGCGAACCGTCTCGCCTGCGCAAAGCCGCTTCCTGTGGATGACGGGCGAGAGAACCCCGTGTAACCGGCGAACGCATCGGTTGCGCCGCCCTCGTCGTGCGGCGCGGTTCGAATGTGGATTTCAGCTTCTATTGGCAGCGTCATAGGATTGGCGGGGATGGAATAAACCCCGCATGAGATACGTCCCTTGGAAAGACACCCCAGGGAGGACTTTCAAGCCATGAAAATACTTCTCACCCTCGCCGCCGTTCTGTCGATGGCTGTCTGGACCGGCTCTGCCACGGCCAGCGGCAGCTACACGGGCAACTACAAGGTGACTCTCACCCATGATGTGTTCCCCAACACTACGGGGTATAATGGACACGGCCCCAACAGCACACACTGCATTGCGCTGACCGACGATGGCAGCATCGGCTGGCCACACAGCGGCTTTGCGGTAATGGACGGCCAGTACGAGGGCCAGTTCTCGGTTATCGGCCCCACCATCCTGATTTATCTGGATATTGAGGGCAGTGGCCAGGAACCAGCCGACTTGACGTTCGCCACCACGGCCCGCGATGGCAATATCGGCAGAAAGGGCGCCTACGACGAAATCCAGGGTGGCTATTCATACGATGCGGCTGACGCGACATTCGGCACGAAAGGCAGCTGCTGACTGTCCCGCCTATGGCAGGGATGGAATAAACCCCGCGTCAGATGCGTCACTTGGGAAGGCACCCCAGGGAGGACTTTCAAGCCATGAAAACACTGCTCACCCTCGCCGTCGCTCTGTCGATTTCTGTCTGGACCGGCGCTGCCACGGCGGCGGCCAGCGGCAGCTACACCGGCAATTGGCCACTGACGGTGACCCATGCAGGCTACTTGAACGGCCAGTACTGCCTTACAGTGACCGACGATGGCAGCGAAGGGTGGCCGCACAGCGGCTCTGCCACGATCCCCGAATATACGTATGGTGTATTTCAAGTCATCCACGGCAAATTCATGGCGGATATCGTGGTACCATTGGAGGGGCAGAACGGAGTCTTACTGTTCACCTCTAATGGCCGCGACGGCAACATCGGCAACGGAGCGGCCGCGCAAATCGAGGGCGGGTACCCGCTCTATTCGGGGGTGATGACTGTTGGCACAAAGGGCGGCTGCTGATCGTTGCCTACGCCGCGACCGCCCGCCGCGCGTCCCGCGTCTTTCCGTCCTTCGCGATCTCTCCGCGCCGGGTGGTCGGGTTTAACCCGACCGCATATGGGCGCCAGGGCAATTTCCCTGAAACGCGAGTCGGGACGAATTGCGTCTGAAATGCGACATCCTGACTTTTTCGAAACCTATTTTCATGTTGCGCGCAACACGTCCCTGAGCGCAATTTCCGCCCCTTTGGAGGCAAGGAAAGATGGCCGATGCACCTGTTGTTCACATTGGCGAGAACTCGCCAGAAGGAGTCGCTCACAAGTTGTTCGTCAAATTGCAGAGCCTGAATCAGCCGCAGGACACGAAAAGAGACTGGTATCTCGACCTCTATGCCGAGTGCCTGATGGCAGTTAAGCACCCCGAGTCCCGGAAGAAGCAGGGGCTTCAGGAGTAGGGCTCCAAAACTCCCAACACTTCCTCGCGATCTCGACGGCGCGGTTTGCATGGCCGCCGGACATTTCCTCACGCGCGGCAACCTTCAGAACCTCCAGTTTCAGTTCGTCATCCGTCATGTCGCACCATTTAATTCAAAGTGAGACAGTGCCCCCCAGACGGTTCGCTTGACTTGGGTATAGCGCTGGCGAAGTTTTGAGCCCTGGTTGCGGGAATTGCGCGAATTTCTGCCTTCTATTGTGGAATCCGTGCTGGTAAACGGTGCCCGATGACGAAGGAAACACGAGGCGAGCCAGAGGCGTGGCCAACCGGGCTGACGCGAAATTCCCCCTGTCCGTGCGGAAGCGGAGAGCGATACAAGCGGTGCTGTGGTGCTCGTACCGGGCCACCGAAGGCGCCGGGCGCGAATGGATCGCCATCGGATCCGCAAGCTGCGCAAAAGCAATGTCAACGCGGCCTTCAATTGCTGCAGTCCGGCCGGCCGTCGGCGGCAATCCCGATCCTGCACGAGGCGATCCGGCTGGACGCCAGACATTTCGACGCCCACCAGGCGCTCGGTGCGGCGTTGATGCAAAGCGGACGGTTCGCCGACGCAAGCCAGATTTTGTTGCGGGCGCTGGCGTTACGACCCGACTCCGCAGCGGCGTGGCGGCAAGTGGGCGCTTCGTACGACCGTCAAAATCTGCACCAACCCGCGATCGAAGCCTATCGAAGAGCGGTAGAGCTGGCGCCGAAACTGGGCAATGTGCTCTGCCGCCTGGGCGAACTCTACACCATGTACAGCAGAATGGACGAAGCGAGCGATTGCTACGAACGCGCCGCCGATATCGATCCGGATACCACGAAAGCGCGCCTGCTCCGCTCCGACGCCCGGATGCTGCAGGGCGACATTTCCGATGCCGAACGATGGGCTCGCGAGGCGGTCGCTCTCGAGCCTGCGAGCAACCCCGCGCACGGCACTCTTGCCGGTCTCCTCTACGCCCAGGGCCGTTTTGAAGAGGCGGCGATGTCGTTTGAAGCCGCTCTGCGGCTCGATCCGAAAGCCGCCCGATGCTGGCACGGGCTTGCGGATTGCCGGAAGTTTTCCGAATCCGACAATTCCATTCTCGACCGCATGCGCGTGGTATTGCAGCGCGACGATCTCAACGACGCCGAGCGAATGACCATGCACTTTGCCGTGGGCAAGGTCTACGACGATTGCGGGGACTATGCCCACGCCATGGAACATTTCGACGCCGCCAACACGCTGCGGGCGCGAGACCTCAAATTCGATCGGGCCAACTTTGAAGCCATGGTCGACTGGACCATTCGGCGGTATACGCGTGAGTTCATCGAGTCCAGCGCTGCGTCCGGAACACTGGATCCAAAACCGCTTTTCATTGTTGGCATGTACCGCTCGGGAACCACCCTGGTGGAGCAGATTGTCTCCAGCCATCCCGATATTGCCGCAGGCGGCGAACTGACGGTGTGGACGCCGACGGATATCGAGATTGACGCGGCCACCGGCAAATTCGATCCGGATCGTACGCAGTCCGCGATTGCGAAATATCTGGCCGTGCTGCAAAAAATTGCGCCGTCCGCGACGCGTGTCACCGACAAGCTGCCATTCAATCTGTTCCGTCTCGGAGCGATCCATTCGCTGATGCCGAATGCGCGGATCATCCATTGCCAACGCGATCCGATCGACACCTGTCTGTCGATCTATTCGAACCCCTTCAAGAGCCGGGTGAGCTTTGCGGCCAGAAAAGGCGACCTGGCATTCAGCTATCGACAGTACCTCCGCATGATGGAGCACTGGCGGAAGGTGTTGCCGGCCGACATTTTCCTGGAAGTGCAATACGAGCGGCTGATTGCAGACCGCGAAGCGGAGACCAGACGCCTGATTGCATTTACCGGTCTTGACTGGAACGAGTGCTGCCTGCGGCCCGAGCTGAACAAACGCTCGATAAACACTGCGAGCGCCCGGCAAGCGCGCCAACCGGTATACGCGACGTCGGTGCAGCGCTGGCGGCGCTACGAGCCGTGGATCGGGGAATTGCGCCAATTGCTTTCACCTCAGGCGCGCAACGGAATGTAATACCAACCTGCGGTGACGATC
>PKWC01000268.1:0-460 GCA_003131925.1 Alphaproteobacteria bacterium
TTGCCGATGGCCGCGCGGCTGCTCGATCTCTTCCCCGAGAACGGTGCGAAGCTGCTGCTGCCGCTGCTCGCCTTCTTCAACACCACCGGCACCATGTTCAGCATCGCCTCCGCGATCACCGTCACTTCGATGCTCGCCGATCTCGTGGAAGACAGCCAGCGCCGGACCGGCCGGCGCTCGGAAGGCCTGTTCTTCTCCGCCAACGCCTTCGTGCTGAAGGCAGTCTCGGGTGTCGGCATCTGGATGGCGACCGAGCTTCTGGCCTTCGTCCATTTTCCTGCGCACGCCGATCCGGCGCTGCTCGATCCACAGATACCGAAGAACCTCGCACTGGCCTATTTCCCCGTCACCTTCGCGCTCTATGCGGTGGCGCTCGGCTGCCTCGCCTTCTACCGCATCGACCGCAAAGTGCATGAAGAGAACCTGCGCACACTCGCCGCGGAAGTGGAGCGCGCGCAGC
>PKWC01000268.1:474-10579 GCA_003131925.1 Alphaproteobacteria bacterium
GCTCGGCACCTCCCCCACGTTGAGGGAGGAAAAGAATGCGCGGGGCGCTGCGTTATTTGACCCTGATCCAGGCGATATCCCAGCTTTCGCGGCGCTCGACGAAGCCGGTGATTTTGCCCGAAGCGTCGCGCTGAAAAATCTTGCGGATGCGCGGATCACCCTTGACGAAAAATACGTCCGCCGTCTCCGCATTCCAGATCGCAGGTTTGCGGCCGTTGCGCACGCCGCTGAGCCGTCCATTCATCAGTGCGAGCGTGTACGTCGGTTCCGAATCCTTGAGCCGGTAGGTGCCTGCATATTGCGTGAGCTGGCCCGTGGAGAGCGCAATCGCCGGGGGATCGGTTTTCTCGGCCAGCACCTGCGCCGCAATCAACTTCCAGCCATCGGCACGTTTCTTCCACGTCGTGTTGGTGAGGTATTTCGCATAGATGGTCTGGCCGAAATAATGCTCGGTCTCGTTCTGGCGGAACAAGGCAACGGCCACGTTCCCGTCTTCGCGCCAGGACAAGAGTTCAATCCTGATCGTGCCGCCAAGCCCCTTCGGCAGAGGCTTGATCTCCTTGAGCATCCACGCCTTGTCCTTCCAGGAATCGTCTTCTTCGGCGTAGATCACTCTCGCATCGAGATATTTGTCCCACACGGCGGCGTTCCCTGGCGCGACGGCGTCGGCCATCTCCTGCATCTGCGTGGTGATGAGCGCGTGATCGTCGCCAAGCGCCGGCGACGCGAACAACGCAAAGACGGCCAACGCAATTGTCGAACGCATCAATTCCCCCCGCCCGCACTCGGAACGGCGCGCTCGGGTCAGACTACGGGATTCCCTCGCCAGGACAGTTCAAGTCCGCGTGATCGTAGGTTCCTTCTGCGCGCTTCGCGCGGAGGAGGAGCCTGTGCAGTGCCCGTTGAGAAAATCATGCCCCTTAAAAAATCATGGGCGGGTTTCCCCCCCCATGATCCGTATAAAATACCAACTCACGCGGACTTGCCGGCGCGCGTCAGCTCAGAGTAACGGCAGTACCCTTCGAGGCAATGCCATTCACGATCACCTGAAGCGTGCTCGCACCCGTCTCGCAACTGGCGGGAATGTCGAACTTGGCATTCGTTTTGCCCCTAGTCCACACGCCCATCGTCGAGAAATTATAGCTGCGTGCGAAGCAGACATCGCCGGTGTTGTTGTTGGTGAAGCGCACGAGCGGGAAGTTCGTGGCGGCCTGCGCATCGTCGCCGTACGCCCCGCCCAGGTCGAAGCCGTTGAACTTCTTGCCCGAGATGGCGTTGCCCGTGCTGCCGACCGTGAGCGAGGTTTCCACGCTCGTGACCTTCGGCCGCCACGCAGCTTTCGGCTTGCCTTTCGGTGTGTAGACGGAGACTTCACGTATCGAATCCTGGCTGTCGTCCCATAGAACCTGGCCTGTCGGTAGAACGAGCAGATTGCCGAAATAGGAGGGGTCGTTCGGCGCCTCCGTCGGATCGTTTACCTGCGTCGCCGTCACCGTGCCGGTACTTGTGATTTTGAATTCCCAGAAGTGTGAGGGGGAGCTGTAGACACCAGGACTTGCCTGGACGAGCACATTTCCGTCGGGCAGCGTCGCCGCCGGAGCGTCCGCACAATCATATATCGTGGTGCCGATTTTCATCACCGGGCCAGACGTCCATTTATTGCTTGCAATGTCATAGATGTCGTTGACGCCGCTGGCTGGATTGGCGCTGAACTGGATGATTGTCCCTTTCGTGCCAAAACTCGGTGTCACCGGGGCCGCGCCAAGCTCCAGGGAGCCATTGGTCAGCAGATCCGGAGTTTTCCCGCCGAGACGCCATTTTCCCGTCGCGGTGTCGTAGAACTCGTAGTCGTCGTAGTTGCTGCCAACATTCCACACGTCCACGGTCACGAGATTCCCCCCGGGCAGAGCCGTCCAGCCTTCTTCGCTGTTGCTGCCATAGCCGCTCTGCGCAGTCCACGTCACCGTCGTGCCGCTGATCGAAGCGAGTGCCTGATTGCTGGTACAGCACTCGGCGAGCATATAGGTGCCGTCAGGCAGGATGATGCTGTCGGCGTCGCCGATCTCGCTCCAGCCACTTGGCGGCGGAACGGAGGTCCAGCTGTTGGCCACCGGGTCATAGAGCGAGCCAGCGGTGCTCTCTCCGCTCCCACATACGTTGTATTCGCCGCCGTTTACGATCATGCGGCCGTCAGTCAGGATCTGCGTCGCGAAGTAAAGCGGGCAGTCGCCGGACGGCATCGCGGCGATCATGCTCCACTTGCCGTCGGTGTAGTTGCCCTTGCTGTCCGGCGTGAGCTTGAACCATTGCTGTGTTCCGGCAGCTAACACGAGAACCGTGCCGTCGGTCAGCAGCTGCGGTGCCCAGGGCCCGTACTGCGTGAAGTTGGGAAGCTTTCGCACGTCCTTCCACGTGCCGGATTTGGCATTCCTGGGAGCGACGTAGGGAGCTTGATAAGGTCCAATATGAACTGTGGGCGTGTTCGGATCCGGAGGCGTCGTCCCGAATTTGTATGGGCGTAAGATCTGATGCGCGGCGGCGCCGGTAGCAAGCGAAACCATCGCGGCGACTGCCACAAGCGAAGCGCCGGTGGCGAGATAGGATCTGATTTTCATGGATAGTTCCCCTTGAAGAGCCGTCCGCCAATCGGACGTGCTCGCGCCTTACGCTGACATTCCCAGATGAACCTGGTTCCGAGGGAAGAATAGCGTCTTTCCGACGCATGCAGAAGCCCGAGTGGCCATATTGTTTCCGGCCGGCGTGCGGTCTCGGGGCAAACCGCACCCATGAGGCTAGTTCGGCTCGGTTTTCCTGGTGTTCCGACACCCGCCTCCCGTCGCGACGATGCATGGCCCGCTCACCGCACTCAGGTCGGGGCCCGCTCGCCCTCGGGGGATGATCGACGCCTACATCGCCGCGTGGCTTCAAAATTCAGATTTAAACGCATGCACACATCTTACCTCCCCCTTGTGGGGANNGCGTTTTTCGGGTGGGGGTCTGTACGGCGCAAATTCGCGCCACCTGCGAAAACCTCACCTCACCATCGGCACCAGCATGCCCACTCTGCGGCTGTAGGCGTCATAGACCTCGGCGCCCAGTTGCTCGCGCAGGAAGCGCTCCTCGATCCTGGCCGTCATCGAGAAGCCCACGGCGAGAAGGACGAAGCCGAGCAATCCCGCGGGGCTGGCGCGGACGAGCGCCGTCGTCAGCGCCGCGAAGATCACGCCGGAATAGATGGGATGCCTGACCAGCGCATAGGGGCCCGTATCGATCACNNAAATCGGATGCCGCACCAAGCCATAGGGACCGCTTTCGACCACCCTGTGCCCCTCTTTCAGGGTGACGAAGCCAGACCACAGGCGCCCGAGATGCAGCCGTGCCCACCAGCAGAAACCGAACGCGGCCACCGTCAGCGCGACCAGGCTCCATGCCGCCCAGGCCGGCTCATGCCAGAGCTTCGTGGCGAAGAAGCCGAGGAGCGTGGAGCCGAACAGCTTCCCGCCCACGGTGGCGGGCACGAAGAACAGCAACATGACGCCCAGCCCGGAAAGAGGCCGGTGCGCGCCCTGGATGTCCGTTCCCATCTGCGTCTTGGTCTTCGCCGACCAGACGACCGCCGCGATCCACGGGATGTACCAGACAAGCCAGACGATGTTTACGGCGAGGTCGGGGGACATCGGGAGTAACTTCATGTCGAAATATCACCGCCAGATAGTAGATAAATAATCTCGGCAAATAACTCAGTCGCCGACTTGCTCGACAATTCCAGGGCAAGCAAATCAACCTCAATACAGAAATAAGTTCCGTGCCGTGGATTGACGCAGCCCACAGACTTGATTTCGTGGGAGTGGTCGACGGAATTGAGAGAGCAATAGGTAAGCAACTGTCGGAGATCGCTTGATCTATATGGACGGTCGCCGGCCTTCACTTCGAACAACTTGTTGCCGATCAATATGTCTCCAGCGCAGGCATCAAGAAGCCCACACCCCCGGAACGTCGGTGCAAATTTTACTAGTAGCGAACCCGCGCTTTGATCGGCTACAAATCGCGAAAACGAACGAGCCACGCGAAATATTTCTTGCCATTCCTCGGCCGTTGGTTCTCGTAAGTCATCCGGTTTTATGTCCTCGAATTTTTCCAACCGCCCTCGCGCCTCGTTCACAGCGCTCCAACTAACATCGTCATAGACTGCGGCGCCCAAGTCTGGATACGCCTGTTTCGCTAGATGAAAAGCAACTTCATTAAGATAGCCGCGCCGAGAGGCCTCAACGCCACCCAGTATTGGCACCCCAAAACGATTTAGGTTCATGTTTATGCGGCGAATAAATCGCTCGGAATTTGGTGCCAAAGCTTGCCAGAGCGATGCACGCTTGGTCGAGAAAGTCACCTCCGATATCATATCGGTAACGACCAACCCGATTGGCCATACTTTTCCGCAGCCCAGTCGCGAACGATCAATTCAAAGGGATTAAACTGCTTCACCATGCTTTGGCGCCAATGACCGCCAGAATCACCCATAAAGTAGGACGCAATAATTAATGCTCTTCGTTCCCACGGTGAAGCGCCGGTGTACTCGCCAATTTGGTCGGAAAGAAACGGATAGTTGCGCCATTTCGCCATAACAAGTATCACGTCCCGACGAACTAACGGCCCCCGAAAGCGGTTGTATAACGTGACCAGAACTTCGAAATTATCAGCCGTTTTCATCTCAGAAAAAATTCGAACCGCGTAAGCAGCATGCAGTTCATTGTTCAAGATATAGCTTTCTCCGATCACTCGTTTCCGCAGTGCCTCTCCAATCTTCTGTCGCGCTGCTTCGGAGAGATCAGCTAAACAGGTTTTTATTGTAACAGCTAAAACGGGGAAAAGCGCGTAAAGCGCGTCCATATTGTCGACCAACGTAAGTACGGCATTAGTTTTGACTGACGTTTCGAGGTGACGAACGGCGGCGATGAGTTTTTTCGTTAATGCTCCATGGACTCGCGTCTTTGCCAGCTCACGATTCAACAATCCCAATATGTCGATCTTCTGTAGTTCCTTGCGTAATTCTGCATACTCTTCGCTTGCGTTGGCAGAATATGGGTCATAACGGAGCTTTAGTGCGAATAGTTTTTGCACATCGGAATTTGTATCCTGCTCTGGATCGACAAGGTGGCTGTAAGCGGATTTGAATTCTGCCGACGACATGATTCGAGTTTTCGACTTTTGTAAGGTCAGCCCGTCGTTTCGCAGGAATTTATCAGACATGAAGTGAAGGCGTTCGAATGCCTTATCATAGCTATCAACAAAAATATGATAGTCGTCCGCATATCTGCAAAACTGTACTTGGTGCGATAACAATATCTGATCCGTAAGATTTAATACGAGCTCGACCAACATTCGAGCGGCTGGCCCACCTACCGGAAGTCCATACGACTTCGTATTGGAGAAATGTTTCATTACTTTCATAATGTGACTTCTGGCTGGCTCGTGGTCGGCGAGTTGTTCCAGTGCATTGTCGAGTCGGTGATGAGAAATTCTTTGATAGCAATCGGCAATATCGCATACTACGACGTACTTGAAGCGCTCCGCCATCGAAACTGAATGCCGGATAAAATCACTCCAGCCGATGTCATCGCGAAAGAGTTTTCCGTCGCTTAGACTTTCATTATAGCGATACGAAAAAATAATCTTCTTGTCCGGGGGTATCCGGGCCGCTTCAATTTGGGGTGCGATGGAAAGGGAACTACCAAGCAGGAATACATTCCAAAACGGATCTTGTTGAGTCGCTGAACGAAAGCCCGTTAGGCTAACCGGTGCTAACGTGTTAATGTGAGACGGCGGATACTGAGCGAAGCATTTTGAAAAATAGGATCGTGCTTTCCTAAGCAAATCTGACACTTCCTTGCATTTGTCATGGAGGATGTGGTTCTCGATCGGAAACGGGAAAATATCTGTATCGCCGTGTTCGACGACATTTCGAAGGGCGGCATTGAAAAAGTATTTAGTTGCTATGCTCATAGTAGTTCAATCATGCGGGGAACGAGGAGTGGCAAGTTGCCTGATTCCTCACGCCCGTGCCACAAACGCATCAATCACCTTTTTCGCCCCCGCCTTGTCGAAATCCACCGTCAGCTTGTTGCCTTCCACCGCGCTGACGCGGCCGTAACCGAATTTCTGGTGGAAGACGCGGTCGCCGCGGGAATAGGCGGCCGATTGGGGATCGGTCGTCTGCACCACATGGGCCTGTGCCTCGATGAGGGGCGGGCGCGGGCGTTGCGCATTCGCGGTGCGGTTGGCCTGGGCGCGGCGCCAGCCCGGGCTCTCATAGGCGCTGGCGAAGCCCGCGTTCTGGGCGTTGTCGCGAAAACCGACATAGCCGCCATAGAATCCCTCGTCGACCACCGCATCCACATGCTCTTCCGGCAGCTCGGTGATGAAGCGCGAGGGCAGGGCGCTCTGCCACGTGCCGTGCACGCGCCGGTTCGCGGCGAAGCTCACGCGCACGCGCTTCTTCGCGCGCGTCAGGCCCACATAGGCGAGCCGGCGCTCCTCCTCGAGGCCGGCGAGCCCGTTCTCGTCCATCGTGCGCTGCGAGGGGAACAGACCTTCCTCCCAGCCGGGCAGGAACACGGTGTCGAATTCGAGGCCCTTCGCGGCGTGCAGCGTCATCAGATTGAGGCGGTCTTCCGTCTCGTTCTGCTCGAGCTCCATCACCAGCGACACATGTTCGAGAAATCCGGCCAGCGATTCGAACTGCTCCATCGAGCGCACGAGCTCTTTCAGATTCTCGAGCCGGCCGGGCGCCTCGGCCGACTTATCATTCTTCAGCATGTCGGTGTAGCCGGATTCCTCGAGCACGATCTCGGCCAGTTCCATGTGTCCGATATGGCGCGAGGTATCGCTCCAGCGCGCGAAATTCGCGCCGAGTTCGGCCAACGCGCGCCGCGCCTTGGGTGGCACCTCGTCGGTGTCGGCAATCTCGCGCGCCGCGGTGAGCAGCGGCAGCGAACGGGCGCGCGCAAAGGTATGAAGCGCGGCGATGCTCGCCTCGCCGATGCCGCGCTTGGGGCGGTTGACGATGCGCTCGAAGGCGAGGTCGTCGTCGCCCTGCGCGATCAGGCGCAGATAGGCCATCGCGTCGCGGATTTCGGCGCGCTCGTAGAAGCGCGGGCCGCCGATCACGCGATAGGGAATGCCGAGCGTGAGAAAGCGGTCTTCGAATTCGCGCATCTGGAAACTCGCGCGCACCAGAACGGCCATCTGCGCGAAGAGATGGCCGTCGCGATTGAGCTGCTCGGCGTCGGTGGCGACGGCGCGCGCTTCCTCCTCCGCGTCCCACACGCCCTGCACGCGGATGCGGTCGCCGGCATCACCTTCCGTCCACAAAGTCTTGCCGAGGCGCCCCTTGTTGGCGGCGATGAGGCCCGAGGCCGCGCCGAGAATCGCCGGCGTCGAGCGGTAGTTGCGCTCGAGGCGGATCACCTTGGCGCCCGGGAAATCGCGCTCGAAGCGCAGGATGTTTTCGATCTCCGCGCCCCGCCAGCCATAGATGGACTGGTCGTCGTCGCCCACCACGCAGAGATTGCCCTCGGATCCCGCCAGCAACTTCAGCCACAGATACTGGACGATGTTGGTGTCCTGGTATTCGTCGACCAGCATGTAGCGGAAGCGCGATCGGTATTCGGCAAGGATGTCGGGCTGCGATTTGAGAATGTTGAGGGTGTCGAGCAGCAGATCGCCGAAATCCGCGGCGTTGAGCGATTTCAGCCGCTCCTGGTAGGCGCTGTAGAGCGCGCGGCCCTTGCCGAAGGCGAATCCCTGCGAGTCGGCTTCGGGAATTTCGGCAGGCCCGAGGCCGCGATTCTTCCAGCCGTCGATGAAGGAATACATCGTGCGCGCGGGCCAGCGCTTTTCGTCGATGTTCGCCGCATCGATCACCTGCTTGACGAGACGGAGCTGATCATCGGCGTCGAGGATGGTGAAGTTGGATTTGAGCCCGGCCAGCTCCGCATGGCGCCTCAACATGCGCGCACCGATGGAATGGAAGGTGCCAAGCCATTGCATGCCCTCGACCACGCCGCCGATCAGCGCGCCGATGCGCTCCTTCATCTCGCGCGCGGCCTTGTTGGTGAAGGTGACGGCGAGAATTTGCCCGGGCCAGGCGCGGCGGGTGGCTAGGATGTGCGCAAGCCGCGTGGTCAGCACGCGCGTCTTGCCGGTGCCCGCGCCCGCCAGCACCAGCACCGCGCCGTCGAGCGTGATCACCGCCTCGCGCTGCGCGGGATTGAGCCCTTCGAGATAGGGCGGCTCGGAATGGAGCACGCGCCTCTGCGCCTCCTCCCCGAACGCAGCCTCGAGCGGATCGGTGTAGCGATTGTCGGATGTCATCTTTCGAGAATGTATGCCACGCCTCGCGCGTTGGAACACCCCCTCACCCGCGCTCAGGCGGTTGATAACCCTCGTCCTTGAGCCCTCTCCCACGAGGGGAGAGGGAACTCCACGCGCTGATTTGGCCGCTGCAAGACTCCGACTCCTTCTCCCCTTGTGGGAGAGGGATGCAGCTACGGACGATGAATTCCGCTGAGTCGCGGGTGAGGGGTGGGCTCAGTCGAGTGGCGGGTTGATGAGCGTGCCTTCGGCGTCCGAGATGTTTGTGAACACCGCGCGCTCGCCATCGAGTTTCACGCGTCCCTCCGCGAGGAGCTTCAGGGCGTGCGGGTAGAGGCGATGCTCCGCCGCAAGCGTGCGCGCGGACAGTGATTCCTCCGTGTCGTCCGCCAGCACCGGCACGGCCGCTTGCGCGATGATGGGGCCGGAATCAAGTTCGGGCACCACAAAATGCACCGTGCAGCCGGAAATGCGTGCGCCCGAGGTAATCACGCGGCCGTGCACGTCGAGGCCCTTGAAGCCGGGCAGGAGGGAAGGGTGGATGTTGATTAACCGCCCGCGCCATTTTTCGACAAACACATCGGACAGCACACGCATGAAACCGGCGAGACAGACAATGCTCACGGCGTTGCGACTGAGAGCCGCGTCCAGTTCCATGTCGAATTCTTCGCGCAGTTTGAATCCGCCATGCGCGACGACATGCGTTGCAATGCCCATGTGCCCGGCGCGGGCGAGGCCTTCGGCACCTGCCACATTGGAAATCACGCACGCGATCTCCGCCGGAAAATCCGGGTTCGCGCAGGCATCGATCAGCGACTGCAAATTGCTCCCCCGCCCGGAGATCAACACACCGGTGCGCACGCGCGCGGTCATGCTTCATCCCAATGCGCGCGAACACTTCCCTTAACCTCCCCCTTGTGGGGAGGTCGAAAAACGCCCTTCGCGTTTTTCGGGTGGGGNNAAGGGGGAGGTAAAGTGAGGATGACGCTTCTTATTGTCCTCACAGCGCGCCTGCGTAACGGATGCGGGGGGTGCCGGAGCCGGGTACGAGCTTGCCGATGGCGCGGGCGGATTCGCCGGCGGCGTTGAACGCATCGACGCAGGATTGCGCGTACGCGGACGCAACCACCGCAATCAGGCCGATGCCGCAATTGAAGGTGNNCCGCCGCCGGTAATATGGGCGAAGGCTTTCACGCCGCCTTCGCGAATGGCTGCGAGCGCGCTCTTCACATAGAGCCGTGTCGGCGCGAGCAGGATTTTGCCGAGATTCAACTCGCGCGCGAACGGCGCAGGTGCGGCGCAGACAAGCGAAGCGTCGGACAGAATCCGCCGCACCAAAGAGAATCCGTTCGAATGCAGTCCCGAAGACGCGACGCCGATCAGTACATCGCCCGCCCGCATCTCTGCGATTTTCGGCAGGACCTGCTCGCGCTCGACCGCGCCAACCGAAAATCCCGCGAAATCGAAATCGCCTTGTGCATAAAGCCCCGGCATCTCCGCCGTCTCTCCGCCGATCAGCGCGCAGCCGCTTTCCTTGCAGGCGCGCGCGATGCCTTCGATCAGCACCGCGGCATCGTCGACCACGAGTTTTCCCGTCGCGTAGTAATCGAGAAAGAACAAAGGCTCCGCGCCCTGCACGACGATGTCGTTCACGCACATCGCCACGAGGTCCTGGCCGATGGTGGAGAAATCGCGTGCCTCGATGGCGAGGCGGAGCTTGGTGCCGACGCCGTCA
>PKWC01000238.1 GCA_003131925.1 Alphaproteobacteria bacterium
CACAGCCTGGAAAGCGGGAACCCAGCCAGCGCGCGTCCGCGCGCCGATTGAATGCTTTTCCGGTTGCTCCTGGGTCCCCGCTTGCGCGGGGATGACACGCTATAGTTCTATTTGATCCTATCGCCGACTAAACATTCGGCAGGACGGTTGCCTCATAACTGTGCAGTCGATATCTGAGGCGCGATGTCCGACGATTCGCTTCACGCGCGCTCGCCGGTCGAACAGCTGATCGCGCTGCTCGACCTCGAAGCGATCGAAGTCAATGTCTTTCGGGGAACGAGTCCGAAGGATCGCTCGCAGCGCGTGTTCGGCGGGCAGGTTCTGGGCCAAGCGCTGGTCGCCGCCTCGCGCACGGTGGACGCACGCACATGCCACTCGCTGCACGCCTATTTTCTCGTTCCCGGCGATCCGAAGGTTCCCATTCTCTATGAAGTGGATCGCAGCCGCGACGGATCGAGCTTCAGCTCACGCCGGGTGGTGGCCGTGCAGCACGGGCGGCAGATCTTTCACATGTCGGTGTCGTTCCAGGCCGGCGAGCCGGGTCTCGAGCACCAGATCGATCCGCCCGATGTGCCCGCTCCCGAAGCGCTTCCGAGTGAAGAAGATTTCCGGCGCAAATATGCGGACAGGGTGCCGCCCGAGTATCGCGAACACTTTCTGCGCAAGCGGCCCATCGAGCTTCGTGCCATCGACCGCGGCGACATTTTTCGTGGCGAGAAGCGGCCGCCGCTCCAGGCGGTATGGGTCCGCGCGACCGGCGCGCTTCCCCCTGATGTGGCGCTCCACCAATGCGTGCTCGCCTATGCGTCGGACATGACGCTGCTCGACACAGCGCTTCTGCCGCACGGAATCAGCTGGTTCGACAAGCGCATCCAGCTGGCGAGCCTCGACCATGCCATGTGGTTTCATCACCCGTTCCGCGCCGACGAATGGCTTCTCTATGTGCAGGACAGTCCCAGCGCATCGGGCGCGCGCGGCTTCAGCCGCGGGTTGATCTACAGCCGCGACGGCAAGCTCGTCGCCTCGGTCGCACAAGAGGGATTGATGCGAGTCAGAAGCCGGACGGCGGAAATCGGAATTCAGAAAAATTCTCCGCCTTCCGCTTGCGGAAAAGAATAGATTCAGCAGCCGTTACAGGCGACAGAAAGAGATTGGCGCGGGCGAGCGTAGAAGCTGTCACCCATGGGTAGCGTGCCCCCAATAAACCATCCCCCGATTGGTGACGTATAGTTGTAGACTACCGTGACCAGGATGGCGCTGGCGCCGTTCGTCGTCGCGATGACGCCGGCCGGCACGGTGGTGACGACGCTTCCCTGCGTCAGAGGGGTGCCGTTTTGCGCGCGGCTCCAGGCCACAGTCTTTAGGCCGGTCGCGGTCGAATATGTAATGCTGGATATCACGATGGTTGTGGTTCCGACCGGGAATGGATAAAGAATCTCGTTGCCGGAGCTATAGGCGTTGGAAATATCCGTTGCGGAAACCGATGAAGCCATGGCGATGACATCCGAGACGTTGGCAGCCAGGCTGATCACCTTCTCGCGGCATGCAAGCGCGCTGCAGATTTGGATCATTCCAACAAGCAGGATGGCCAATACCGGCGCGATAAAGGCAAACTCGATGCCGGCCACGCCCGCGGTGGATCTCCACACAGTCTTCAAACGCGCTAGCATGTGGCCCCCGCCACAAAGGGTTCATTCCGGAACGCGGCCGCCGAACTCATCAGAAATTGTCCATTCGGCATGTTCTTGAGCAAGGGCCGCATGAGCGGCGTCATGATGGTCCAGGGGTAGAACGCGCGGACGAGCACCGTGTCGCAGGAATTGCCTGTTACGAATTGCATTGCTGCGATGTTGAGGCTTCCATCGGCATTGACCACATTGGTGTAGTTCGCGGTTTGGAAACTGCTGAAGGCCTCCATGTCCACTTGCAGATTGGCGTTGCAGCTGGCTGAACTGATCATACCGGTCATTTGAGTGCAGATTTGGGCGATGTACTGCACCTTGGTCATGCTCGTGGCCTGCACCTGGCCGGTGCGTACCATCCGGGCAGTATCGTTCGCCGCATTCGTAAGTGTGGAGTTGAGGTAATAGATCGCCCCGGTTTCGATAAGCCCGATTAGAAACAGACAAAGAACCGGCGCCAGCAGGGCGAACTCGATCGCGGTCGATCCTGCGCGCGCATCGCGGCCGGGACGGCAAAATCCCCGGCATAGAAAACTTACAATTGCACTCACCGGATTCAATTCGCGGGCCCTCGTGGATTACTTGCGCCTCGATACACCTCACGCGATATCGCGCAAAGTGAATGTGCTTTTCATGTTCAACGCCCAGTTAATGCGCCCACCGCAGCGCACGCGCGCTTAACCCGTCGATAACCTCATCTTCATGATTCTGATGCGTATTTGGATGCGACTGCTAAGATCGGCAGTGAACCTCATTCGGTGTCGGCTCATGATTTTCGACGGCAGCTTCCGTGCAGCCATGGCGCGCCTCACAGCGTTCCGGCGTTCCAAGCGCGCCAATGTCGCGATGATTTTCGCGCTCTCCGCAATCCCGGTGGTGATCGCGGTGGGCGGCGGCGTGGATCTGGCGCGCTCCATGGTCGTTCGTTCCAACCTGGCCAGTGCGCTGGATGCGGCGGGTCTCGCGGTGGGGGCCACATCCGGGCTCACTCAGGCGCAGATGGCGACGCTCGCGCAGCAATATTTTACTTCAAATTACACGAATGCAACATCCTTCGGCGTACCGGGTCCCGTCAGCGTTGGCACCGGAATCGTTGGGACCGGCGCTTTAATAAACACGATAACGGTCACCGCTACGGTGCCGATGCCCACCGTGCTGATGAGGATCATAGGTATCACCACGATAAACGTCGGCTATTCGTCGACGGTCACCTGGGGTCAGACGAAGCTTTGGGTGTCGTTAGTGCTCGACAATACGGGCTCGATGAGCGAGACGGATGGGACAGGCCTGAGCAAAATCAGCGCGCTCAAGACGGCCGCGACTCAGATGCTCACGACACTACAGAACGCGTCGGCCAACCCCGGCGACGTCCAGGTTGCGCTTGTTCCATTCACCAAGAACGTCGATGTCGGAACGTCCCTGGTAGGCGCGACCTGGATCGACTGGACCGATTTCGACTCGGCACCTCCCGGTTCAATGCCGGCAGCAACCGTCGGACCGGGTTCGTCATGTCCCTACACCGTCAACAACAACGGTTACGTTTGCACCAATGCACCTCCCAACAACAGCCCGAGCGTGACGACAATTCCGTCAAGCGGCACATATAAGGGATACGTCTGCCCTGGCCAGTACACTAACACAGTAACCACTTCCGGCCTGATAAACCACTACTACAACGGCTGCTACAACAGCGTGCTGAAAATTCCGAGCTGCCACTCGTCATGCTCGTACAACCATACATGGATCCCAAACGCCCACAGCACGTGGGACGGCTGCATCATGGACCGCACACAAAACTATGATGTGAGCAACACCACGCCGACCAACACTGCAACGGATTTCCCTGCAGAGAACTATTCAAAATGCGTGGCGGCGAACCTCATGGGTCTGGGCTACAACTGGACGGCGCTCGCCGCTGAGGTCAACTCCATGACGGCCAACGGCTCGACCGATCAGCCGGTCGGCTTGGCCTGGGGCTGGCAGGCACAGACGCAGGGCAATCCGCTGAACGCGGGCACCTTGCCGGCGAACACGAGCCAGATCGCCATCATCGTCAGCGATGGTTTGAATACGCAGGACCGCTGGTCTGGAGACAGCAACAACCAAAGCCCGCCAGTCGATGCGCGCGAGGCGCTCGTCTGTACGAACATGAAGGCTGCCGGCTTCATCGTCTACGCCGTCTATGTCGACCTCAACGGCACGCAGGGAAATTCTGCGCCCTTGCAAGCCTGTGCGAGCGATCCGAGCAAATATTTCGATCTGACCACATCAGGCCAGATCATCACGACGTTGAACGCGATCGGTACGCAAATCACCCAGTTGCGCGTTGCGCTGTAAAATACTTGTACATCGGCGAGCACGGGGGCCCGCTTCGGCGGCCATCGCGCCGTAGCGCCCGCCGCACCGGATTCTACGGCGCTGTCTTCCGGGTAACAAGTCCGAAGGATCGCTCTCGAGACGCTTCCGGGTGAAGACGATTTCCGGCGCAAATATGCGTGCTCTTCATGGTGAGCCGACGCCTTCCGCATGCCTAGCCGGGCCCCAACGATGTTGAGGTTGGGACGATGGCATGAATCGCACCAAACTCCGCGAATCCTGTTCGCGCGAAACTCTGCGAGCGCTGGTCGCTCCAATGGGGATTTGAGGTGGACCCCGAAAATGG
>PKWC01000169.1 GCA_003131925.1 Alphaproteobacteria bacterium
CCAAGGCGCCAAGACGCCAAGGTGTCGTACAGGCAACATCTCACGCGGAGCCGCGGAGGCCGCGGTGGAAATAAGGGATTGCGAGCGAATGCGCCAGAATTCTCTTCATCGAATTGCTTGCGGTTTGGCCGTACTCCGCGCGCTTCGCGGCTCCACATGCACATTCTTGGCGACTTGGCGACTTTGCGGTTAGTCCGTCCGGCGCGACGGGCGACGCATGTCAGCTCAGGCGCCAAGCGTCTGGTTTGTTCCACTAGTGCCTGTGCTTTTCGGATTCGGGGCCGGCGACGGCCATAATGTCGCTCGCGCGCTGCCAGTCGGGCGAGCCCTGCGGCAGCTTCTTTTGCGCCAGAATCGCAAAATGGGCGGCGGCCGGCATCGCGCCGGCGTTGTAGTAGCGTTCGGCAGTCGACAGATTGGCCATCGGCTCGTTTCCGAGCTGGCTGTAGGCCTGTGCAGCTTCGAACCAGGCAAACGTATTGTCGTTCTCCTGCCTTAGCGCAATCTTGAGATTGTCGAGCGCGGGCTTGGCGAACGCAGATTTTTCCGTGGCGAGTTGCGCCGCCGCCAGACTAACGCGCAGGAGCGGCGCGTCGGGCAGGAGATCGACCGATTGCTGGTACGGCGGCACGCCCTTCTCGGGGTGGCTCATGTCCACATAGATCTGCCCCAGCAGCTCCCAGAAATAGGGATTGTGCGGTTCGATCTTCAGCAGCGCATCGCATTCGGCTAGCGCCTGCTGCAGATCGGGCTGGCGGAAATATGCGACGGCGCGCGCGTAGTGCGCTTCTTCGCTTTTGTCGGCTGGAGGGTAGTGCGACAAAACGAAATCGACCGGATCGAGGAACCCCGTGAGCTTGGCCTGAATCATGCGAAACGTGTGAAGTGCCTGGGGACTGTCCTTGACGTCCTTGTACGGCGACGCGTCGACGAGGCGTTGCAGAAGGTCGATGCGTTCGCGAGAGGCGGGATGATCCATCACCATCGGGTCGATCTTGTAGGCGGACATCGCCTCTTCGTCGGCCAGTCTTTCGAATACGTCGAGCATTCCTTGACCGGATTGATGAGTTTCACGCAGGAACTTCTGGCCCATCTGATCGGCCGTTCCCTCCTGCGCGCGGCTGAACTGCATGAACTGCGCCTGCGCCGCGCTCATTCCGAGACCCAAGATCGCCATGCCGCCTTCGCCGGCGCCAGCGAGCATTGCGGCGACACCCGCCGCCATGCCGATCAGCATGGGAATCATCGCTTTCGAGATGGCGTTGGTGTCGCGGATCAGGTGCCCGCCGGCGATATGTCCGGTCTCGTGCGCGAATACGCCGATCACTTCGTTGGGCGTGTGGAGTTGCTGCAGCAGGCCGGTGTTGACGAAGATATTCTGACCCTCGGCCGCGAACGCGTTGATCGAGGGATCCTGGACGATGTACATCTTGACGGCAGCCGGATCGAGACCTGCTACGACAAGAATGGGATCTTCGTAAGATTTGATCAGCCGCTCGACTTCCGTGTCGCGGATGAGCTGCAGCTCCTGGGCGGCTGCGGGCTCGACCGTGATCGAGAGCGCACAAACTGCGGCCAGAAAGCCCGTCGCGCACCGGCGCACAAAAGCCGGAATGGTCGAGACCCGAATCCTCGCGGGGTTGCAAATTGCCAAGCCTTGAATTCTCCTGCCGCCTTCCGCTCGGCCGCGCGCGACGGTAAGTGCACGCCGCTCGGGCGTCAACGCGTCGTGCGTCAAGATTGGCGATACTGGGTTTTGCAATGATTTGCTTACGCATTCTTGCCACCGCGGCCGTGTTCCTCTCCGTCGCGGCGTGCTCAATGATGGGCGATTCCGGCAGCAAGTTGCCGGCCGGGGGTCTCCTCGTCGGCGACGAACCCGATGCTGTGGAAGCGGGTGCCCAGGTGCTCGCTCATGGCGGAAATGCCGCGGACGCCGCAACTGCGACTTACTTTGCCCTTGCGGTCACATATCCAGTCGCGGCAGGACTCGGCGGCGGCGGCCTGTGCATAGTCGACGATTCCGCGAGATCCAGAATGGAAGCATTCGATTTTCTCGCGCGCGACGCCGGCCATGCCGGTCCCTACGCAGTGCCCGGAAACGTGGCCGGCTTTGCGCTGATGCAGGCGAGTTATGGCAGACTTCCCTGGCAGCGCGTCGTATCTCCGGCCGAAGGCGCCGGTGCGGCAGGTTTCGTTATTTCGCAGGCGCTCGCGGCGCGGCTCGCAGGCAGCCAGAACGTCATTCGACTCGATGCGGGGCTCGCAGCGGAATTCCTCGACGAAACCGGGCATGTCAGGCCGGCCGGCACGCTCGTGACGGCGCCGGCGCTTGCGCAAAGTCTTTCCGGCATTCGCACGCTCGGATCTGGCAGCTTCTATCGCGGCCCGATTGCCAACGCGATTGTCGCCTATTCCGAAGGACAGGGTGGAACAATTTCGATTGAAGACCTTGCATCCTATGCCTCGCAAAGGAGTGCTCCGGGGCTCGTAAGGGTCGGAAACCAGACTGTCTATCTTCCCGCTTCGCGAACGGGCGCGGGACGATTTGTCGGGACGCTTCTGTCGCACCTTGTGGATGCAAACGGTCAAGCAAGAACAATCGGCAATCCTAACGCCGACGTCGCATCGGCCACAAAGGGATCGCTCGATGCTTACGGAATTGCGACGTTGCCGCGTGATCTCGGCGCGACCGGATTCGCCGCCGAGGATTCGGAAGGTCTTGCGGTGGCCTGTGCAGTCACGATGAACGGGCCGTTCGGATCCGGGCATACGGCTAGCGGCACTGGCGTTACGCTCGCCAATGCCCCGAGCCAGGGTGAGGCCGGATTGGCGGCGGCATTTCTCACGCCGGTCGTTGCCGTATCCGATGGCGCGGTTTCACTGGTTGGCGCCGGCGCGGGAGGACCCAACGGCACCGCCGGAATCGCACTCGCTTTGCTGAGGCTCGCACGCGGCGAAGATGTGATCAAGCCTGGCGCCCTGCATTCCACCGGAATCGCACCCTACGACACAGTCAACGTGATCGGCTGCCAAAACGGTGTTTGTACCGCCGTGCCCGATCCTGGCGCCCATGGGCTTGGAGCGTCAGGGGGGCCTTAAGCCGCTGCTACTCGCGCGGGCGGAATGGGCGTTGCCACCAGCCTCTGCGCGGCGGCCCGCTCGGTTCGTCACGAGCGGGCTGCGACGGCTCAGGGGTCTCCACACGAGAATTGGCCGTCTGGGTTATTGATGACACCGCAGGTTTGATTTCGAGCGGCGCATCGCGCCCCGCGCTCACGTCCACGACGTGCTTCACGTCGGGCGATAGCGACCACACCGGTTCCGATGGAGCGTTTGGGGCAACTGTGGGTGTCGCGATCACGGGAATGGCGGATTGATCGACGCTTTCGTATTCACCCGCGCGCGCCACTTGAGCGTCGGAGTCATCTGACGCATCGGCGGTCACCAGCGCGTCCTGCCCATTCGGCAGGATGGCCGGGTTGTTGTCTCGCGATCCGCGGCGGCCGCGCCGGCGCCGGCGGCGCTTGCGCACCGTCCCGTCGCCATTGGCGGTCAATTCTTTGCCTGGAGGATCGCCCGGGGAAGCGGATGCAGGAGGTTCCGGCAAATTCTGTAGGGTCATTGCCTCAGCGGTGATCGCGCGATTCGTGTCTGCGCCCGGCGGCGGGCTTGCGCGGTCCCTGTCGCGGCCGCGCCGCCGTCTTCGCTTGCGCTTGCCGCTCCCAGGAGTTCCGGGTTGGGCCTCCGGANNCGGCTCAATCGCGTAGGCAGCGACCGTAGTCGCGGCCGATGTTGCGCCGTCCGAAACTGTCTGAACCTTGACGCGCTCGTCCGGCGCGTGTTGACCGATGCGATCGACCTCGAACGTTCCGGTGAGCATTCCTTCTTTGGCGTCGAACTGGATCGCGAGACCGTACTCGGATTCAATGTGCGCGATTTCGCGACGTTTCTGGTTGAGCGTGTAGATCGCCACCTCGGTGGGCACACGGACGCTGAGGATTGCGGCGCGTTGCCGCTGGGCTTCTTCTTCCAGACCACGCAACAAGCGCAGCGTCGTGGACTCGACGGACCGCACGATGCCTTGTCCGCCGCAATGCGGACAGGGCACCGTCGACCCGGCGACGACGCCGGCGCGCAGCCGCTGTCGCGACATTTCGAGAAGGCCGAACTGGCTGATCTTGC
>PKWC01000018.1 GCA_003131925.1 Alphaproteobacteria bacterium
GCCATCACGGCCAATTCAAGGGGCGGTTCACCGTCATCAAGGGAGGCAAGGAATGAAAACCGGCCACTCAAAAATCGAAACCGGCCACTTGCCCGCAAACGATGGCAAAACAGGCCAGCACCGATCAAAACACGCCAGCGCTATTTTGCAGAGCAACCAAAAGGCGAACAGACCGTGGCAATCCGCGTTGACAGGTTCCGAACGCGGAGAAGAATCTAACCGCTAAGTCGCCAAGAACGCCAAGACAGCCAAGACAGAATCGNNCGCGTCCTCCGCGGCTCCGCGTTGCCCATACTTGGTGGTAATAATCCTTCAGCCATGAACACCGCGGCCGTGATGGCACTGGAACGCGCGCTCCCGGCGCAGCGAGTCGGGGCGCGGTTGGGTCTCGTGCTCTTCGTTGCGGGCGTCACGGCCGCAGCGTTGTTTCACGCGCTGGATCTGGCGTCCCGTCTCGCCCAGACCTCCGATAGCGCGCAGAGCCTGGTTGCGGGCCATGCGGTCGTGCGCGGAAATGCGCTCCTCTCCGGCTGGCATTTGCCGCTCAACGATTATTATTTCACCGACACAATTCCCTACGGGGCGCTGGAATGGTTCGTGGGGCCGCGCCCCTTTCTGCTGGTGCTGGTGCCTGCACTCACCTACGCGCTGTTTGTGCTGGCCGCCCTCCTCGCCTGCATCCGGCCGTCACGGCCGCTGATCCCGAATCTCGAGTCAGGCGCGGCCGTTGCGCTCGGGTTGGCCGCGCCCGCCTGGGTTGGCAGCTGGGACCCGGTGCTTTTGTCCGGCATGCATGTTGCCACGGTGCTGGGCGCTCTCGTCGCGCTCGCGCTGTGCGCGAGAATTGCACACACCGGGCAGCCCAACGCGTGGCTCGAAGCCGGCGCCGGCGTGGCACTGTTGCTGGTCACGTCGGCGACGCTCGCCAGCGACCCCTTCAGCCTGGCGTTCGCATTCGGACCGGCGCTGGCCGTGCTGGTAGTCGACGCCGTCCTTCATCCCGCCGCGCGAAACCTTCGCGTCGCGCCCCTCTGGCTTGGCTCCGGGATCGCACTGGGATTGCTGCTGCCATGGGCGATCGCGCGGGTAGGCGGCTTTACGATCGAAAGCGATGTCCTGACCCGCCTTGTCGCCGCACCTCTGTTTGTCCGCAATCTGCTCGCGCTGCTGTCCGGCGCGCTGACTCTTTTCGGCGTCAATCCGTTCGGAATGGAGTTCGGATTTCGCACGGCTTTCCTGTTTGCTTTGCACGGCGCCGCCCTGGTGATCGTTGTCGCCGCGTTCATCCGTATTGCGCGACGTCTGTTCGGCCGGCGCCAGGCAAATCTGTTCGACCGGATACTCTGTGCCGGTATCCTGAGCCTGCTCGCGGCCTGCGCGTTCAGCGCGCAGTTTGGCAAGGGGATCACGCCGCAATCCATATGGACGGGCGGACCGCCCATGCGCTACCTCGTGCCGGCCGTTCTGTTCGGCGCGGTGCTTGCCGGACGGCAAGTCCCGGAGTTGCTCGCTGCGTTGCCGACTCCGCGGGTGCGGAATGCCGCTTTCGGTGTGCTCGTATTGCTTGCGGCGCTCAGCGCGATCGCGGGTGGATGGCTACCCCGAGATGTTGAAACGCAGCCGCGCTGGATCGCGAACAATCCGCCGGAAGCGGCCGCGCGCTGGCTGGAACAGCACGGATTGGTTGAAGGCGTAGGTGAGTATTGGTCGTCCAACCTTGTCTCGGCGATGTCCGGCGACGCGGTGCAGGTTCGCTCCGTGGCGCCTCTTGCCGGCAGGCTGGTTCCCTATGTCTGGGTCGAAGACAGGCGCTGGTTTGCGCAGGCGCCGCAATTCGTCATCTGGCAGGACGACAACAAAACCGGCCTGACATTCAATGACGTGCGCGCGACTTATCCGGTTTGCGAGATGGCCTTCGTTGCAGGTTATCGGATCGCGGTGCTGAAGGATGCGAAGCACAATTTTCGTTGCGGAAGCCCGGGCTAGCGGTCAAATGCCGACGGACAAGTCCCACGTCGCCAATTATAATTCGCCGGGACGCCAAGAGGATGCACGCGGAGTGCGCGAAATAGCGCGAATCCGCAACTCCTCATACCTTCGTCATGGCCGGCCCGTTGTCCCGGCCACCCAAGAACACCGTGCCGGCCATGGTTCCCCGCGACGTCTTCATCGCCGTTTACATCACGAGCAACAGGAAGCACGACACGTTCTATATTGAACGGAACAATGCCCATTGGAACGTCCTGTTCATAGCGGTCGTTTCCTGAAGCGGTGTTCATGGGTGGCCGGGNNCAACGGGCCGGCCATGACGAGGTTTGGAATGCCGTCGTGTGCTCACAGCGTCCGCGTCACCTTGGCGAGGTGGGGCGGATTGTCGGGGTCCCAGCCGCGCGCGCGTACGGCCGCTTCGATGGCGCGATAGGCGGGCACGAGCATCGCGACGGGATCGCAGACCGGATGATCGTCGCCGATCCAGGATAGCGTGCCCGACGGGCCTCCGGCGACAAAAAGGATCTCGCCCGATTCGCGAAGATCGCGAACAAGATCGTCCACCGAAGCGGCTGTTTCGTCGTCCTGCCGCAACACGAGCACGGGAGTCGCCGGCGTGATCGCCGCGCGCGGACCGTGGCGCAGCTCGGCGGCGCTGTAGCCCAGCGCCGGCAGCCGCAGCGATTCCGTCAGCTTGAGTGCAATCTCGCGCGCCGGCGCCATCGCGTAGCCGCGCGCGGTGACGAACGCGGCCTGTGCGGAGCGAAGACTGCCCGTCCAGACGGACCAGTCGCACGCCAACGCTTGCGCAAGACGGCCGGGCAGGCGTTCGATGGCCCGGGCGAGGACCTCGTCCTTCGCCAGCATCGCGACGAGGCGCGCGCCTGCGATCAGCGAAAGCACAACCGTCTTGGTGGCGGCCACTGCCTGTTCGGGGCCTGCATCGATCGGGATGACGAGCTCCGATTCCTGCGCCAGCGGCGCGGTTGCGTCGTTGACGATTGCGAGCGTCAGCGCGCCCTGCATGCGCGCCCGCTTCGTTGTGGCGATGAGGTCGGGACTGCGGCCGGACTGCGAGACGACGACGAACAGCGCGNNCGTCATAGGCCGTCATCACGGACGGCGCAGCCGCGCAGGCGAGCATGCCGAGCCGTGCCTCGAACAGGTAGCGCAGATAGACGCCCACGTGACCCGAACTGCCGCGGCCGCAAAAGACCATGACCCTGGGCTGCCACGCGCGAATCCAGTCCGCGATCGTCGCAATCGTGTCCACGCGCGAGAGAAGGCGTTCGGCCGCCGCGGGAATTTCCGCGATCTCGCGCGCCATCGCAGATTCAATTTTCATTGCATGTTCCGCCCGAGTTCGCGACGCGAAAAGGTTTGCACGCGGAGACGCGGAGAAGAATTTTTACAATGAGGCAGTGAGTTCAGTGAGGAAGACATCGCGCGCCGAAGGCGCGCAAAATCCATTCTCACTGTTCTCGCTGCCTCATTGTGAATCTTTTTGACTCCGCGTCTCCGCGTCTCCGCGTGCCCTCTTCTTGTCGCCATGATGTCAGCTCCGTTTCAGGGAATCGATCACCGCACGGAGATATCCGTCGTACTGTTCGAGCAGTTTCGCGGCGTCGGTCGTGCTGAGCCCAAATGCAAGCAGGATGGCGATCTTCACATCACCGCCGCCCTCGTCGACATAACGCGCCGCGTCGGTTGGAGCGCAGCCAGCAATCTCGCCCACGATGGCTTCGGCGCGGCGCCTGAGCTTCGCGTTGGTGGCGCGCATGTGCACCATCATTCCGCGATAGATACGGCCAAGCTTCACCATCAGCGTGGTCGAGAACAGGTTCAGCACGATCTTGTGCGCGGTGCCGGCCTTCATGCGCGTGGAACCGGCGATGATCTCGCTTCCGGTCTCGACCAGGATGGGATGTCGCGCGAGCTTGAGCAGCGGCGCCCCGGGATTGTTCGCGATCGCGATGGTCACCGCGCCGGCGATCCCCGCCGCGCGCAATGCACCGACAGTATAAGGTGTGGCGCCGCTCGCTGCGATGGCGATGACGACGTCGTCGGGACCGATCTTCGCCCCGGCAACCGCGCGCGCGCCTCCGTCTTCGCTGTCTTCTGCCGCCTCCGCGCTTCGGAGCAGCGCAGCCGGTCCTCCCGCCATCAGAAACACGACGCGATCAGCCGGCCAGTCGAATGTCGGCGTGAGCTCTGCGCCGTCCTGCACGCCGATGCGGCCCGAAGTACCCGCGCCCACATAAACAATCCGGCCTCCGCGCTTGAGCGCCGGCGCCGCGTCATCCACAGCGCGCGCGATGGCATCGAGAGCCGGCTCGACTGCCGCCGTCGCCGCAACCTGGCCCTCGTACATCGCCGAGATCATCCGGTCCGTGGACCAGGAATCGAGATCGGCATAGCGCGGATCGATCTGCTCCGTGAGCATCGTCGCTTCATCCACCTGCATTGCCGCACTCCAAGTGTCGAGCACCAAGTGAGCACTGCCGAACGTTTCCTCCCCCATCGTGGGG
>PKWC01000258.1 GCA_003131925.1 Alphaproteobacteria bacterium
TTCGCGGGAATGACACGCTTTTTTCGCATCGACCGGAATGACACGCTTGGAAGTGGGAAGCGTCCGAAGCTTTATGGCTTCGAAACCAGTGTCGCCTAAGCTGCCGAAATGGAGGTGACAGCAATGCAGGACGAGAAATCGCCGGCCCTGGAAATACGCAGGCTGCGCAAGAGCTTCCAGCGGCCGGCGGTCGATGGGCTCGACCTGCGCGTGCGGGCGGGCGAATTCTACATGCTGCTCGGCCCCAACGGCGCGGGCAAGACCACGACGCTCAGGATGGTGAGCGGGTTGCTGCGCCCGGATGCGGGCGCAATCTCCGTATTCGGCACCGATGCGCTCGCCGATCCCGTCGCGGCAAAGCGCGTCATGGGATGGCTCTCCGACGAGCCGATGATCTACGACAAGCTCACGCCGCTCGAATATCTCGCCTTCGTCGGCGGATTGTGGAACGTCGAATCCGCGCTCGCCGAGAGCCGCGCGCGCGAGCTTGTCGGCTGGCTCGGGCTTGAGGCGCACGCGCATGAGCGCTGCGAAGGATTCTCGCGCGGCATGCGACAGAAAGTGGCGCTGGCGGGCGCTCTCGTCCACGAACCGAAACTTATCATTCTCGACGAGCCGCTGACCGGCCTCGATGCCGGCGCCGCGCGGCTGGTGAAGAACGTGCTCGCCCAAAGGGTTCGTGCGGGAAACACGGTCATCATGACGACGCATATCCTGGAAATCGCCGAGCGCATGGCGGACCGCATCGGCGTCATCGCCCACGGCAAGCTGATCGCCGAAGGAACGCTCGAAGATCTGCGCGGCCAGGCCGGCCGCGGCGCAGCGAGCCTCGAGGACCTGTTCCTCGCCATGGTCGAACCGGGCATCGCCGCGGAATGACGAGGCCCGGATCGCTCGCCTGGTTCGCGCGTCACGAGTTGCGGCTTTCCTGGCGCGATTTTCTCTCGATGCTGACGGCGGGCCGGCGCGAGCGCGAGCCCGTCGTTGCGCTGATCGCCTTCGTGTTCGTATGCGCGATGCACGGCGTTGCGCTGCTGGCGCTGGCGCGCACGGGATGGGGCAACATGCAGGCCAACCTGCCGACGCTGATCGCGGTCACCGCCACGTTGCTGCTCTCGGGTTCGGCGATGCTGTCCCAGGCGATGGAGAACGTGACACGCGCCTTCTATTCGCGTTCCGATCTCGAACTCATTCTGTCGTCGCCCGTGGTGGCGCATAAACTCTTTGCAGTCCGGATCGGCGCGATGGCGCTTTCGGTCTCCACGATGTCGCTGCTGCTTGTTGGACCCTTCATCGACGTGATGGCATGGCACGGGGGCTGGCGGTGGCTCGGCGCTTATGGCGTTCTCGTCGCCGCGGCCTTGACCACAACAGCGCTGGCCGTCGTTCTGACACTTGCCCTGTTCCGCGCCATCGGGCCCAGACGTACCCGGTTCGCCGCGCAGGTCCTGGCGGCCGTGATCGGCGCCGCGTTCGTGATCGGGCTGCAGATCGCCGCAATGTTTTCAACCGGGTCGCTGTCGCGTTTCGCGTTTCTGCGCTCGGCTGCCGTTGTCGCGCACGCGCCGGAGGCGAACAGTCCGCTCTGGTGGCCCGCGCGCGCGGCCCTCGGCGACGCGACCTGTCTCGCGATCACGATCGCGGCGGCCNNGCGGTTACGATGCGAGCCGCGCCGAGATTTGCCGATTGCGCGATCGCTGCCGCCGGTCTCGGAAATAGCGACAGAGGCGCACACAAGAAGGGCCGCACCTTTCGCGTCACGACGGCGGCGGAGGCGCTCCGGCAAAAAGAATGGCTGCTGCTGTTACGAGATCCGTGGTTGATGTCGCAGTCGCTGATGCAGCTGCTCTACCTTCTGCCTCCAGCGCTGCTTTTGTGGCGGAGTTTCGCATTCGGCGGAAATGCCTCCGCGATCTGCGTGCCGGTCCTCATCATGGCGGCAGGCCAGCTTGCGGGCGGGCTCGCCTGGCTCACCATCTCGGGCGAAGACGCGCCCGATCTCGTCGCCTCGGCGCCGGTTCTCGCCTCGCGATTGTTGCTGGCGAAAATCGAGGCGGTGATGGGCGCGATCGCGCTCGTGTTTTGCCCCTTCGTGATCGCGCTCGGTTTTATTTCGCCGTTGGGCGCGGTCGTCGCCGCTTTGGGCATTGCAGCGGCGGCGATCTCCGCCACCGCCATCCAGCTCTGGTTCCGTTCGCAGGCGAAACGAAGCCAGTTCCGGCGGCGCCACACCTCGTCGCGCATCGCTACCTATGCGGAGGCGTTCTCGTCGATCTCCTGGGCGGCAACCGGCGCAATGGCCGCATCGGGAAGCTGGCTTGCGGTGATCATGGCGCTCATCGCGTTCGCGATCGTGGCGGGCGTCCGGCGCTTTGCGCCCGCCGGCGCGGGTAACAACAGGGCGGAGCCAGTTCCGGCCTGATCTCGGCCCGATTTCGGCTTGGGGTGCCGCGCTCCAGCGTCCCGTCGCTGGCCGGACTTCTTCGCTTTCCTGTGTTGGGCGGGCGACAACCCTCCCCTATCGTAGCACGCGATGCGGCCCGCGATTCTGTTTCCGCTCTTCGCCGATACAGCCACGCTTTCAGGCGTGGGGCCGAAACTCGCTCAGCTCATGGGCAAGGCCGCCGGCACCCGGATCGGCGACCTTTTGTTCCATCTGCCTTCGGGCGTGATCGACCGCTCGTGGCGGCCCGCGCTGATCGACGCGGACGAAGGCCGGGTTGCGACCTTCACGCTCAACGTGCTCGACCATGTCCCGCGGCGCGATCCGCGCCAGCCCTACCGCGTGCGTTGTTCGGACGAGACCTCGGCCGTCGAACTCGTGTTCTTCCATGCGAAGGCAGAATACCTCGCGCGCACCCTGCCCGTGGGCACCAAGCGCATCGTCAGCGGCCGGATCGAGCGCTTCGGCGGGCGGCTGCAGATTGTGCATCCCGACTATATCGTGTCCCCAGAACAAGCAGACCAGCTTCCCCCGTACGAACCCGTTTATCGCCTGACCGAGAACCTGCCTCCAAAGGCGCTTGCGAAAGCCGTACGCGGCGCGCTCGAGAAACTGCCCGAATTGCCGGAATGGCAGGACAAAGCGTGGCTTGCCGCACGGGGCTGGCCCTCCTTCGGCGGCGCAATCCGCAGCGCGCACGCGCCGCAGCTGGAAAACGACCTCGATCCCAACGCGCCCGCGCGTGCGCGGCTTGCCTTCGACGAACTCCTCGCCAACCAGCTTGCGCTTGCGCTCATCCGCAAGCGCCTGCGCGTGCGGAAGGGGCGCTCTTTCATCGGCGACGGAAAACGCGTTGCTCTTGCGCGCACCGCCCTCCCCTTCGCGCTGACGAAAGCGCAGGAGGAGGTGCTCGTGGAGATAAAAGCGGACATGCAAGCAACCTCGCGCATGCTGAGGCTGCTGCAGGGCGATGTCGGCGCCGGCAAAACGATCGTCGCCATGCTCGCGATGCTGAACGCAATCGAGGCCGGTTCACAGGCCGCACTGATGGCGCCCACCGAGATTCTCGCGCGCCAGCATTTTGCGGCGCTCGAACCGCTCGCGGAGGCAGCAGGGGTGCGCATGAGCGTGCTGACCGGTCGCGAGCGCGGGCGCACGAGGGAACAAATACTGGGTGCGCTCGCCGAAGGCAGGATCGACATCCTTGTCGGCACGCATGCACTGTTTTCAGAGGGTGTGGAGTTCCGCGATCTGGGACTCGCTGTCGTCGACGAACAACATCGCTTCGGCGTGCACCAACGACTCCAACTCCAGGGCAGAGGCGAGATGCCGGCCGACGTGCTCGTCATGACCGCCACACCCATTCCCCGCACGCTGGCGCTCACGGCCTATGGCGATATGGATGTTTCGCGCCTTGTGGGCCTGCCGCCCGGACGCAAGCCGGTGGACACGCGGCTCGTCTCGGCGGAACGGCTGGAGGAAGTGACGGAGCATCTGCGCCACGCGATTGCCAACGGCGGCCGTGCCTTCTGGGTTTGTCCGCTGATCGCGGAATCCGAGAAGACGGATCTCGCCGCGGCGGAAGACCGTGCAGCCACGCTTACGAGAACCTTTGGGGACGTTATCGGATTGATCCATGGCCGCATGAAACCTGCAGAGCGGGACGCGGCGATGGAGCGGTTCCGCGAGGGGCGCACACGGGTGCTGGTCGCGACGACGGTGATCGAAGTGGGCGTCGACGTGCCGGAAGCCACGATCATGGTGGTCGAGCATGCGGAGCGGTTCGGATTGGCCCAACTCCACCAGCTTCGCGGCCGCGTGGGGCGCGGAAAGGACCGCGCGACCTGCCTGCTCGTCTATCAGCCGCCACTCGGAGAAACCGCGAAAGCGAGACTCAAGACTCTCCGTGAGACCAATGACGGTTTCGTAATTGCGGAAGAGGATCTGCGCCTCAGAGGTGCGGGCGAGTTGCTGGGCACACGACAGAGCGGGATGCCGGATTTCCGGCTCGCCGATCTGACGGTGCATGGCGAGCTGCTTGCCGCTGCGCGCGACGACGCGCGGCTGATCGTGGAGCGCGATCCCGAACTGGCGGGCGAGCGGGGCTTGGCGTTGCGCGTGCTTCTCTATCTCTTCGAGCGCGACGAGGCGGTGCGCTATCTGCGCGCGGGTTGAGACGCTCAGGCGCCCTGGGCGCCGATGATAGCGACGGAGCAGACATTCATCGCAGGCGAGCCACCGAGATTGTGCGTGAGGCCGATCCTGGGCGAGGCGAGCTGCCTCGGGCCCGCACGGCCCAGAAGCTGCAGATACATCTCGTAGAGCATGCGCAGGCCGCTGGCGCCGATCGGGTGTCCGAAGCATTTGAGCCCACCATCGATTTGGCAGGGCACCCGGCCCCCGGCATCGTAGAATCCGTCGAGCACGTCTTTCCATCCCTCGCCTTCGCGGCTGATGTGGAGGTCCTCCATCGTGACGAGCTCGGTGATGGAGAAGCAGTCATGCACTTCCATCATCGATATCTCGGCACGCGGATTGCGGATGCACGCTTCCTCATAGGCGCGCCTCGCGGCGATGCGTGCCGTGTGGAAATAGCTTCCGTCCCAGGAATTGTGCTGGCTCTCCAGGCCGTTGGAGAGCGCGAGCTGCAAGGCCTTCACGGTGATGAGATCGGTCTTGCCGAGGTTCTTCGCGATTTCCGGCGTGGTAACGATCGCACAGGCCGCGCCGTCGGACACGCCGCAGCAATCGAAGAGCCCGAGCGGCTCGGCGATCATCGGCGCCTTGAGGCACATCTCCTCCGTGATGGGCTTCTGCAGATGCGCCTTCGGGTTCTTGGCCCCGTTCGCGTGGCTCTTGACCGACACATGAGCGATGGCCCGCTTCAAATCGTCGCGCGAGACCTTGTGCTTGGCACGATAGGCGGAGGCGAGCTGGGCAAAATTGCCGGGCGCGGAGCCGTTCGCGTTCCACAACGGATTCAGCGTGCCCTGCTCGCGCGCCGGCAATCCGCCATAGCCCGTGTCCTTCAGCTTCTCGACGCCGAGCGCGAGTGCGATGTCGCACGCTCCAGCAGCCACGGCATACACTGCACCGCGGAACGCTTCGGACCCGCTGGCGCAGAAATTCTCGACATGGGTCACCGGGATGTTCGGCAAGCGCAGCGCGACGGAAAGCGGCGTGCCACCTTTGCCGACATTGACCTCGTCGAAGGCGGTGGAGAACCAGGCGGCCTGGATTTGGCTTGTCTCGACGCCGGCGTCCTCCAGAGCCTCCAGATAAGCTTCGACCATCAGCTCCTCGGCGCCCGACTCCCAGCGTTCGCCGAATTTCGAGCAGCCCATGCCGAGAATCGCGACCTTGTCCTTGATGCCCGTGGCCATAAAGCACACCGATCCTTCTTAAGGTGCCCGTCTAGCGCCGCACGCCCGCAGATGCAAAGGAAGCGTCGCCCAAACAAAAAGCAATTCCGGGCCGGAACCTCGTGCGCTCCGGAGGCGTTCCTCTCACGGTTGCGGAGAAACCTCCGCAAGGATGCAAACGCGCGCCGCCGGCCCACCAAGGGCTGGAGCCGCTGCAGAAACGAGGAGTTACATCATGTCGAGGAAATTACTGGCGGCGGGCGGCTCAGCAGCCGTAATCGCAGCCTTGCTCGCGCTTGGCAGCCCCGCGGATGCGGCAGGCGTCAAGGTCGGCGTGCTGACCTGCCATGTCAGCAGCGGTTGGGGATTTATCTTCGGATCGTCGAAGGATCTGCGCTGCAATTTCTCACCGAGCCGCGGCTATGGTGAACGATATGTCGGCACGGTGTCCAAATTTGGCGTCGATGTCGGCTATACCGCTGGCGGCGTCCTCGTCTGGGACGTCATTGCCCCAACGACGACATTGAAGCGTGGAGCGCTTGCCGGCGGGTATGGCGGCGCGACCGCAAGTGCCACGGCCGGGGTTGGCGTCGGCGCGAACGTGCTGGTTGGTGGATTCGATCGCTCCGTCGCGCTGCAGCCGGTCAGCATTGAAGGTAATACGGGCCTGAATGTCGCGGCTGGTATTGGTGCGATCACGCTTCACTTTGAGGCACCGGAACCGCCTCCGGGCGCAATGGAAGGCCCGCCGCCCAACGAGCCGCCTCCGCCCGGGCAATAACTCAATCACGGGGAGACGATGCAAGGCCCGCCGCAAAACGGCGGGCCTTGTCATGCCTGGGGTGCGGGGACGGCTTTCCAGAAGTAACGGCGGAAACCGCGCCTTTCATCGACGTCCTTGATACGGAAAGCCATGCGCACCTTCATGCCGGAATCGATCTGGCCCTGCTCGACATCGGTGATGTCGGCCATGAGGCGGCCGCCTTCGGCAAAGGTGATCATGCCGTAGTGGTTCGGAGGCGCGATCGAATAGGTGAGAAAATCGGCGGACCACGAGAGCACGGCGCCTTCGCTTTCCGCGAAGCTGTGCGGCTCCTGGGTGTCGACGGCGTGGCAGTTCGGACTGACGCAGATGCGCGTACGCGGGAATTGTGCGGTGCCGCAGATTCGGCATTTGCCGCCCACCAGGCCCATCAGCATGTCGTTCTTGCGATAGAGAACTGAAAGGGCGGTCTTGCGGTCGACCTCGGCCCGCATGCCTTTTTCGAGCGCAATGAGGCCGTTGAACGCGAGATATTTCAGGTAGTTCGTTTCTTCCTTGCCGCGGGCGAGCGAGCCGCTGACTGCAGAGCGTTTCGCATATCCCGCGATCGCGGGCGTCGCCTCGAACAGCAGCGCGTCGCAGCCTTGACCGAATTGCGCCACGAGAATCTTTTCGCCGGGCCTCGCGTCCTCAAGCGCGTGAACGAGCATGAGGAGTGCATGCGCGGCGCCGCTGTCGCCAACGCGGCCCGCAAGATTGTCGCGCACACGCGCCGGATCGATTCCGCAGCGCCCGGCGAGCTGCTGGTCCAGGCGGGGAAACGGGCAAGGCAAAATGAAATGCGCAATGTCGGCGCCGTTGACGCCGGTCTTTTCGAGCAACCCCCTGATCGCGGCCGGGACAATCTTGGCGAAGCCCTCGTCGCGAACCCAGCGTTCCTCCCAACCGTAGTCGAACTCTTCGGCCGAGCCTCGAAAATGATCGACAAAGTCTATCGTGAGCGAGTGGGAGCCAAGGAAATTGGCGATGGTTTCACAGCCGCCGAGCGCCAGGGCAGCGCCCGCATCGCCAAAGGACAGCTCCTGAGAAGAGGCGGCGCGCGCCTTGCGCTTCTCGCCAGCCACAATGAGCGGCCGGATGGCACGACCCGATCTTAGCGCATCGAACCCCGCGACAAGTGCAGACAATCCCGCGCGCTGCGATGCCGCCACGTCGATCGCGGATATTGCCTCGGGAAGACTCAAGGCGCGCGCGACAATGGCCGCGTTGAGGCGGTCCGAGAAGGGCTGGCTCGTAGAGGCGAAATAGAGAGCGTCGACGCCGGCGCGATCGCGCAGCGGGTCTGTTGCGGGCAAGCAGTCGCGCCCTGCCTCCACCGCCATCGTAAGCGCGTCCTCGTCCCAGCTTGCCATCGACCTCTCGCCTTTGGCGCTTGCGCGAAGTCCGGGCGCGAACCACGCATTGGCGGCAGCAGCCGCTTTGCGCTGAAGCCTGAGCCGCGGAATATAGGCGCCGTACGCGGCAATCCCCGTCATGAATCCAGCCTGTTTCGATTTCGGGCGAAGGGCGAGAAGACCAGCTTTGTGGGCGGCTGGCAATGCTGCCGTCCTGGCTCATGGACGACACGGCGGCCATTGTGCGATGTACGCAATCCCCGTCGCGGGCGGGGAACGCTCGCAAACGAGATGAGAGCCATGCCCACTCCGCCGCCGGTCCGCAAAGCCGTATTTCCCGTCGCAGGGATGGGGACTCGCTTTCTTCCAGCAACGAAGGCAGTGCCGAAAGAAATGCTGCCCGTGGTCGATAAGCCCGTGGTGCAATACGCGGTCGAAGAAGCCAAGGAAGCCGGAATCGAGCAATTCATATTTGTCACGGGCCGCGGAAAGTACATCATCGAGGACCATTTCGATCATGCGTACGAACTCGAAAGTCTGTTGAGCTCGCGCGACAAGACAGCGGAGCTGAACAGCCTGCTGGAAGACCTGCCGATCACCGGCTCAGTGAGCTTTACACGGCAGCAGAAACCTCTCGGGCTTGGACACGCGGTGTGGTCGGCGCGCCACTTTGTGGGTAACGAGCCCTTTGCGGTCCTTCTGCCCGACGATCTGCTGGTCGGTAAGCCCGGCGGCATGGCGCGAATGATCGAGGCGTATCGGTCGGTCGGCGGCGGCATGATCGTAGCCGCCGAAGAAAAGCCGCTGGCGGAGACAAGCCGTTACGGGGTGATCGAACCCGGCGCAATCAAGGACAATGTGATCGAGGTGAAGGGCGTGGTGGAGAAACCGTCGCCCGAGCATGCACCATCGCAGCTCTGCATCATTGGCCGCTACATCCTCAGCCCTGAAATTTTCGCCGAACTCGACCGGCAAGAGCGCGGCGCCGGCAATGAAATCCAGCTGACGGATTCCATGGCGCGCCTGATCGGCCGCGTGCCGTTTCACGCGGTGCTGACGGGCTGCGCTCGCTACGACTGCGGAGACAAGGTGGGTTTCCTGCACGCCAACATTGCGGTCGGTCTCAGCCGGCCCGACATTGCACCCGCCCTGCGCGCGATCCTCAAGGAGGTCAGTGGTTGAACGCAGGGCCGGTCGCAAAATATTCCCCCATCGCGAGCAAGGGCCAGCTTGGGCCACCCATATCCGCGTCCAGCGGTTCGGGAGCCAAAGGACCGTTTCATCGGTTGTACAGGGCGAGCGAAGGGGAAACCCATGGGTATCCCGACAATATCCGTAGTGCATCGGACCCGAGCCGGACGTTTTCTTGCCGCCGGCATAGGGTGCTTCCTGGCCCTGGTCGGCCCGACGGCCGCGCGCGCGTCCCAGAGCCACCCCGAGGGAGCTGGGGGCAGCACTTACATGGTGCGGTTCGATCATTGGACCGACGAAGACGAACGCGACTTTGGCGAATTCATTGCCGGCATCGGCAATTCAAGTTGCACGACGGTCGACGCCTGCCTGCACGATCCGGGCAATCCCTTTCGGGCGTCCGACGCTCCAGGCGTCTATTTCCGCTCGGACTGCGCCAATCTGCCTTATGTGCTGCGCGCATATTTCGCCTGGAAGCGTGGGTTACCCTTTTCCTATGAAAGCGGTGTCGCCCCGCTGGGCGGCGCCACCGACGACCGCTATTCGCGCAACGGCAACCGCGTGACAGGGCGAACCGACGTGCTGACCGGCAGCACGACCGGCTATGCGCTCCTGAACAAGCTTCTCAGCGTCACGTCGTCGGCGTCCTACCGAATCGGGCCCGATGTCGACGGGCCGCCGGAACCCGACTTCTATTCGGCGGCCATCGACGCCAAGACCATTCGGCCTGGAACGGTCATCTATGATCCCAACGGACATTTGGCCCTTGTCTTCCACGTCGAATCCGACGGACGCATCCAGTTTATCGATTCCCATCCCGACAACACGCTGACCCGCGGCTACTACGACCTGCGCTTCACCCGCGCCAATCCGGGCGTTGGCGCAGGCTTCAGGAATTGGCGGCCGATCCGGCTCGTCGGCTACACGCGCCGCGCCGACGGCGCTCTCGTCGGCGGCCACGACGAACTCGCGCGCAACAGCGAAATCGCCACCTTCTCCGACGAGCAATATTACGGCAACGGATCACGACCCGATGACGAAGATTGGGCGAACGGGACATTTACGCTGAATGGAGAAACGCTCGACTATTACGATTATGTGCGGGCGAAAGTTGCGGGCGGGCGACTGCAATTCGACCCTGTCAAGGAAGTCGGCGAGATGGTCGATTCGAACTGCGCCGATTTCCACTATCGGGCCCAGGCCGTCGATATCGCGCTTTCCGCAGGAATTCAGAATCGCTCCGAGCCGGGCCGACTGCCCCGGAACATCTATGGCACGAGCGGCGACTGGGAGACTTATTCGACGCCCTCTCGCGACGCACGCCTCAAGACCGCGTTCAACGAGTTGCGCAATTCGGCGCAGCGATTCGTGGAGATGTACAAGAAGGGCGACACCACGCATCTCCTCTACAGCGGCAGCGACCTCGTCGACGACCTGATCGCGGTGTACGACCGCGAAGCGGCAAAATGCTCGCTGACCTACACGCGCACGAACGGCGCAGCGGTGGCTCTATCCTACGAGGACGCGCGCAAGCGCCTGTTCCTCATCTCGTTCGATCCCTACCAATGCGTAGAACGTCGATGGGGCGCGACCGACCCGCAGGAATTGTCGAGTTGCCGCGACGACGCAACGAAGCGCGACTGGTACGTGGCAGAGCAGAACCTCCGCAACCAGATCGACCGCACCTACGACGCGCGGATGGACTTCTCGCTTGCCGAGCTTGGTACGCCAGGTCCCGGAAAAGGCGTTGCCACGCCGCCGGACACCGACGCGCGGGCCTATCTCATCTCCATGCGCGGCACGGCTGCACCGCCGCCCTCAGCGACGACAGCATCCCAAGCCCTACCCGCCGAGGTCGTAGCCGCGGCTTCGCCGCAGAATACTTTTGATCTCGAAGGGTGGCGGACCGGGCGCAATGCCGAATATGCGCAGTGGCGCTCCACGCGCGGCTATCCGGGCGCGGAAGCCGCTTCCTACACTGCGCAAGGCGAAAGGCCTTACGGCGACAGCTATCAAGCCGGATCGCCGTCGCGTGACGCCGATCCGCCGGCGCGTGTGCGCTCTTCCGACGCAGCGATTTGGGATGACCCCGAGGTGCCGGAAATGGTGGTAATCCGGGCCGGCAGCTTCATCATGGGCTCGCCACCGGACGAATTCGGAAGGCGCGCCGGCGAAGGGCCTCAACATCGCGTCGAGATTCCGCGCGCATTCGCTCTCAGCCGTGATCTCGTGACTTTCAATGAGTGGGATGCGTGCGCGGCCGAGGGCGGATGCCGGCAGTACCATCCTCCCGACCAGCACTGGGGACGAGGAGAGCACCCCGTCATAAACGTCAGCTGGAATGACGCGCAAAACTACGTCGCGTGGCTGAGCGCCAGGACGGGCAAATCATATCGGCTCCCCAGCGAGGCCGAGTGGGAATACGCGGCGCGCGCCGACACGACCACTCCATACTATCAGGGTTACAGGCTGACGACCGATCAAGCCAACTACGACGGCGTCGACTACCCACGAGCCGGCTCGCCGGGCATCTATCGGCAATCAACAACGACGGTCGGCACCTTTGCTCCTAATGCCTTTGGACTAACGGACATGGAGGGAAATGTCTGGGAGTGGACGCAGGATTGCTGGAACACGGATTATCGCGCTCCCCATTTGCCGACCGATGGAGCTCCCTGGTTGAGCGGCGATTGCGACCGGAGAGTGGTGCGCGCGGGAGCATTCAACAGCACGCCCGCCTTCGCGCGCAGCGCTTTCCGCTTCTGGGAAGTCGGCCAGCTTCGCTCGGCCTTCGTCGGCTTTAGGGTCGCGCGTAACCTTTAAAGCAAAGAGGCGCGGGATACCCGCGCCTCTTAGGAAACCGATTCGCTGATTGCTGATTCAGTGGTGCGTGGTCGTGGTCGTGCTGCTGCCCCCGCCACACACAATGGCACAGATGACGCCTCCCACAACGACCGTGCCGATTATGATCAGCGCCGTGTCCGAAAGTCCCGCAGCCGCAACAACGCCAGCCGCAGGGCCAGCCGCCATTTCCGGCGGCGGAGGAGCTGCAAGTGGAGGAGCCGGAGCTTCGGTGGCTGCGCCGCCCGAAGTAGCGCCACCCGACGATGCTGCACCACCGCTCTCGCCCTGAGCGAAAGCGCTTCCTGTCGCCGAAAAGAGCATTGCTCCGCCGGCCAAGATCGATACCCACTTCCGCTGCATTGTTATCTCCCGCTCATTCGCTGTAACGGCATGGTGCACCCTAAGCCGGTCCGGCCGTGCCTGTCAACCGCCGTTCGGCTGATTTCCTCGGTAATTCGCCACTGATTCTGCCGCCTGGCAAGCCTTTTGAGTCCGGTTTAGCAAAGCATTAATCCTGCCACGCCGTCCGACGGGCCAAGCCCGGGAATCAGGCATGAGGCGACCGCGCGTACAGAGAGACGGCTGGTGCGTAATCAGGGAGCAATTCCCGCTATCCGGAGGTAATCTGCAATCTGGGCCGCCAGTTCGGAAGGTTCCGCGCCGACGGTTTTCACGATGATTTCGGCCGTGGTCGGGTCTTCGTAAGGGCTGTCGATACCCGTGAAATGTTTGATCTCGCCCTGCTTCGCCTTGAGATAGAGGCCTTTCGGATCGCGCGCCATGCAAACGTCAATTGGCGTGTCGACAAAAATCTCGATGAATTCGCCGGTCTGCAGCATGTCTCGCGCCATTCGCCGTTCGGAGCGGAAAGGCGAGATGAAGGAGACCAGCACGATCAGCCCCGCGTCTACGAAGAGCCTGGCGGCCTCCGCCACGCGGCGGATGTTCTCGACACGGTCGGCATCGGTGAAGCCGAGATCTCGATTGAGACCGTGACGAACATTGTCGCCATCGAGAAGGTAAGTATGGCGACCTTCGGCAAACAGCGTGCGCTCGACCAGATTGGCGATCGTCGACTTCCCCGAGCCTGACAATCCCGTGAACCAGAGAACAGCGGGCCTCTGATGCTTGGCTCCGGCCCGGGAGAGCTTGTTCACGTCGAGCGCCTGCCAGTGAACGTTGGTGGCCCGTCTCAGGCCAAAATCGACCATTCCTGCAGCGACGGTCGCGTTGGTGTAGCGATCGATCAGGATGAAGCCGCCCGTATCCCTGTTCTCCGTGTACGGATCGAAGGCAAAGGGCTGCGCGGCCGAGATGTTGCAATAGCCAACCTCGTTGAGCGCCAATGTCTTGGCCGCCATATGCTCAAGCGTGTTGACGTCGACCTTGTGCTTGAGCTCCGTGATGGAGACGGGGATCACGCGCGCACCGACCTTGACCAGATACTGTCGCCCGGGCAGGAGCTCATCCTCCGCCATCCAGAGGACATGAGCGGCAAACTGATCGGTAACTTCCGGCCGTGCCATGGGATCGCAGAGAAGATCGCCTCTCGAAATGTCGATTTCGCGGTCGAGGGTCAGGGTCACTGCTTCGCCCGGCAGCGCCGCCTGGAGATCTCCATCCATGGTGACGATGCGCGTGATGCGAGCCGAGCGTCCGGAACGAGCAACGACGATTTCGTCGCCGGCGCTTACCCGACCGCCAACCACGGTTCCCGAGAAGCCGCGGAAATCGAGATTGGGCCTGTTCACCCACTGCACAGGCAACCGGAACGGCTTGCTCGCGAGTTCGGTCTCGACGTCCACCCTCTCCAGATGATCGAGAAGCGGTGGACCGGTGTACCAGGCTGTATTCGCGCTGCGCGCTATCACATTGTCGCCGAAGCGCGCCGAGATGGGGATGGACACCAGGCTTGCGAAGGTGAGCTTCTGCGCAAAGTCGGAGAATTCCGCCGCAATCGCTTCGAATACGGACTGCGAATACCCGACAAGGTCGATCTTGTTCACCGCGAGGACGACATGGCGAATTCCGAGCAGCGACGCGATGTAGGAATGCCGGCGCGTCTGAATCAGTACGCCCTTGCGCGCGTCCACCAGAATGACGGCAAGCTCCGAGTTGGAAGCTCCGGTCGCCATGTTCCGGGTATATTGCTCGTGGCCGGGCGTGTCGGCGACAATGAATTTGCGCCGATCCGTCGAAAAGAATCGATAAGCAACGTCGATCGTGATCCCCTGCTCGCGCTCGGCCTCGAGCCCATCCACCAGAAGAGCAAAGTCAATATCGCCACCGGTCGTGCCGTGTTTTCTCGAGTCCTTCTGCAGGGCAGCAAGATGATCCTCGAACAGCAGCTTGGAATCGTAGAGCAGGCGCCCGATGAGCGTGGACTTGCCGTCGTCAACGCTCCCGCATGTCAGAAAGCGCAGAAACGACTTTCTTTCCTGCTCCGCCAGATAGGCCGCAAGCGCGCCGGTGGGGCCCGTCATCAGAAATAACCCTCGCGCTTTTTCTTCTCCATCGACGCATTCTCGTCGTGATCGATGACGCGGCCTTGCCGCTCGGACGTCCGCGCCGTCAGCATTTCTGTCACGATCGCCTCGATGGTGTCTGCCGATGATTCGATTGCGCCGGTGAGCGGATAGCAGCCGAGTGTGCGGAAGCGGACAAGCCTCATTTGCGGCGTCTCGCCAGGCGCCAGCTTCATGCGGTCATCATCGACCATGATCAGCGCGCCGTCGCGCTCCACGACCGGGCGGCGCTTCGCGAAATAGAGCGGCACGATGGGTATGTTCTCGACCATGATGTATTGCCAGATATCAAGCTCGGTCCAATTCGACAGAGGAAAAACTCGAATCGATTCCTTGGGCCGCACGCGCGTGTTGTAGACTCTCCAGAGCTCGGGTCTCTGATTTTTCGGATCCCACGCGTGCTGGGCGGTTCGAAACGAGAAAATGCGTTCTTTGGCCCGCGACTTCTCCTCGTCGCGCCGCGCTCCTCCGAAGGCGGCGTCGAAGCCATACTTGTCGACCGCCTGCTTCAGACCTTCGGTCTTCATCACCTGCGTGTGCAACGCGGAACCCGAATCGAAAGGGTTGATGTTGCGCCTCAGTCCGTCCTCGTTGATATGCACCAGCAATTTCAAGTCGAGGCGCCGGACCGTCTCATCGCGAAACCGGATCATTTCCCGGAACTTCCAAGTCGTATCGACGTGCAGCAGCGGAAAGGGCGGCATCGACGGGAAAAACGCCTTCATCGCCAGATGAAGCATCACCGAGGAATCCTTGCCGATAGAGTACATCATCACGGGATTACGGAACTCGGCCGCAACCTCCCGGATGATGTGAATGCTCTCCGCCTCGAGGCGCCGGAGATGATTGACACGGTTCGGCAATTCAACCGTATTGGCCAGATCCACTGCACGCCCCGTTCGATGACTGATCCGCCGGGCAGTTCCACCCTCGGGCGAAATTCTAATAGCGGCGCAATGTTCGCCCCGCAAGCGAGCTGAGACCGGGTCCGCACATCCATGGCTGCCAATATGGTTGCGGCTCGAGATTCTCAGAGGTCCTGATCGATTGACTGAGCCTGTGCCTCATCCGCCTCCGCAATCGGGAGAATCGCCTCGTCCGGGGCTTGTTGTCTGCGGACCTTCTTCGGCCGGGGAAACGATGTCTTCTGAATTCGCCGCCGAAGCCGAGGAAATTTTCGCAGCAAAATAACGAGATCCTGGCTTGAGAGCGCGAGCAGCCGCATGGGCGTATGCGCAAATATCGTGGCCTCGTGGCCGCTCCCATTGAGCACCGCCTCGGCCGCGATGACGTCTCCCGGCCCGAGCGTACTGCCCCCACCTCTCCCTTTTCCTGGTCCGGTCACCTTGGCGAGCCCGGATACGATGAAGTACATCGCGGTTGCGCTTTCGCCGGCAACGGCGATCGGCGTATGCGGCGCCACCATATGCGAGCGAAGCGCCGCCATTACTTCGCCCATCACTTCGATATCAAGGCCCGAAAACAGCGGAATTCGGGACAGCATGCTCGAAGTAACAACGAAATCGCGGCGGTGAATTTCGGTTACGAAGGCCGATGCGATGATGCCGACGGGCAGTGCGAAGAGGCCGAGCCCCATGATTGCAGTGACGCCGGCGAGAATGCGGCCCGCCGCGGTTATGGGCGTTGCGTCGCCATAGCCGACCGTCGTTAGCGTAATGACCGCCCAGTACATGCAGTTCGGCAGAGTCCCGAAGACGTGCGGCTGGACGTGACCCTCGACAATGTACATGCCCTCGGCGCAGATGCTCATCATGCACAGGAGAAGGAGAAGTGTTCCGAACAATGCGCGGCGCTCGATTGAGAGCACATGAATGAGGGTCGTGACCGCGGGCGAATAGCGCGCGATCTTGAGCAGCCGGAAAAGCCGGAAGAGCCTGAGAATCCGCAGATCGGCAAAGGGCACAAAGAGGGCGACATAGGCGGGAGCGATCGCCACCAGGTCGATCAGCATGTAAGGCTGCGCCATATAGCGCAGCCTGTCGCGGAACGGCCGTTCCGCGTATCTGGGGTCCTCCGGCGCGGTCCAGACCCGGAGCACATACTCCACGGAAAAAATTGCGACGGATGCATATTCGAATATTAGGAAAAAGCGTCCGTAGACGGCACCAAGCTCGGGTACGCTGTCCAGGCAAACCGCAAGCGCGTTGGCAACGATGAGAGCTATCAAGAATATCTCGAACGCGAGCCCAAGCCTTCCGGAGCTTCTGCCGGCCTCGAGTATGCCATGTGCTCTGTGCCGTATTCTCCGCGGTGCAGGATTGTTCTGACCGGACGCTCCGGCGCGCTCCAGGCGCTTCTGCTGTCGGACTTCGCGAGGCTCCCACGAAGGAATTGAGGATTCCGCTTGCTCCGGCGGGCGGCTCAACCTTCGGACCTCTGCAAATGATAATACACGGCGCCCGCGTAGAAGGCGACGATGAAGACGAGCGCGGCAAAATCGAGAGGATTGTTGACAAACCGTTGGTAGAAAAACCCGACGGCATACACGAGGACGCTGACCGCCGCCACGGAGAGCCCTAGCAAAAGGTAACGGTTCCAGATCCCTTTTATCATTCTGTCACCTCCAAACTGGCGGGAAATTCGGCACGAGGCCTCAGGGTGCTTTAGCAAGCTTTTTTTCAAGTGCAACAACATTTGCAGGCATTGGGACGGCCTCCAAGGGCCGTTCGCTCCGGGCCGCAAGACCGTCCGCCAGCAGAAAGCCGAAAAAGATCACTGAGGCGACCGTCAGGCCGAACAGAGAGAGCTGAGGAGCGATCGTAGCGATCAGCGAAGTCATGCCGACAACGCCGGCATAGATAATCAGAGCCCCCCGCTCGCCGAGGCGCGCACTCAGCCGGTAGTGGAAATGCTCGCGATCGGGCTGGAATGGCGAACGCCCACGCCAAAGCCGGAGGGGAATGAGCCGGAGGCAATCGAGGACGGGAAGATAGAACCAGACGAGCGCCGTCTCGAGCGGCAGGCGCCCGACATNNGACGCCGACCACGAACGCGATGGAAAACGCTCCGCAATCGCCAAGGAAAAGCCGGCCGCGCAAATTGTATAGTAACGTGATCGCGGATGCGGCCGCGATCACCGAAGCCGCAGCCGATACCTGCGATTCTCCGAGAAAAGCCAAACAAATCGACCAGACGCAAACGAGCGCCAGGACCAATCCATTGAGGCCGTCTGTCATGTTGACGGCGCTCGAGAATCCCGCAAGGGAGAGCACGGTCAGCGTCGGCAGGAGTAGCGGCGGAGTGACGAGCCATCCCCAGGCAGCGAAATGCACGCGATCGATCACGAGCGTCGGATCNNCGAGACGCAACGCAATGGCCGAGAACATTACGACGAGAAGAAGCCGGCCGCCCGCCGAGATCGTATGCTGGTCATCCATAAAACCCAGGACGGCAATGCCACCACCGCAAAGCAGGATCGAGCAATAAAATCCGGCGAACTGATCCTGTTGCAAGGCAAGCGCGGCTGTAGCCCACAAGACCAGCGGAACCATGACGGCGATCCCCCCAACGAGCGGAGTCGGATCGGCGTGCGCTTTCCTGTCGAAATCCGGATGGTCGATGACCCCCAGCCGTTCCCCAAGAGGGCGCGCAAACAGGCAGACGACAACGGTTAACAGGATCGGAAGATAGGCAAGCAACATGAGAAATACCCGGCCGACGGCCAAACAAGCTAAAAACGGCACAGCACGCATTGGAGAACTGAGCGAACGGTCCGCCTCACGCGAAGCATTCAATCCGCCGGCTCAACGCACGATTTCCCCATTGCGCCGGAACATTAGTGTCCCAAGAGCTTAAAAGCCATACTTCACCCAGGTTTCTCCCAAGTGTACGATTTCGAACGGGTGGGTGGCGTTCGTCCGGCTTGGCGGCGGCATCTCAATTGAAATCGGACGGATCAGCACGCTGGCACGGATGAGTATTGACAGGGCGACCTGGGCGGGGCCTTGCGTGTCCGACAAAACCCTACCCCGAAGGACAGCTGCGGCATATGGGTGAAGACAGAGTGGAAATTCGTCGCTTCGCCGCTGGACTGCCTTCCCGCGCCGCGCTGGCCCGGCGCATTGCGAAAGGCTTGTATCAGGACTGGCAGAGATTCACGCGCCTGCTCGGAAAGGCGAATACCCGTCTGGGCAACGCGCATGGATATCGCAGCAAGCTCAAAGAATTGCGCTGGATCATCGGCAAGGGCCAGGACCGTCTGGCCAGTCGGCTGAAGCGCATGACCGCCGCTCCGCCGGTCCTTCAGACGCATCAGGAACGAACAGCCGCGCTCGCAATGCAGCGAGCGGCTGTTTCAGCGGTGTTGCATAATGGGTCGGCCATTCCGACGTGCGTATCGATCGACGGGGGAGCAATCGCTATCGCGCTCTCCACGCGGACGGCCGAAATGCCTTCGGTCTATCTGCGCGACCGGTTTGCGAATCTGCACTCCGCCAGCGTTATCGATTGGCACCCCTTGAGCTCTGCTTCAGGAGTTCCTCTGGGAACCTGTCTTGTGGTTCAGGCTCCTTCCGAGCTTATGGAACTCGAAGCGACTCAAATCGATATCCTGCTGCGTGAACACGGCGAGCAGCTCGTCTTCGAGAATATTTCAATTGAAACGAGACGTTCCGTTGTCATTCATGACGTTCAATTCGAAAACAGCTGCGTCACCTTTTCGGGGGAATGCGCGGGAAGCGGGCCGAGTGCTTTTACACTGGGGCTGTTCGTCGACGGTGCTCTCAGCGCATCCTGCACGCTTTCACCCGCGGGCAAATCGTTCTCCAGCGCGGTAGTGCCCGATCGTCTCCATATGGATGGTCAACCACACCTGCTGGAACTGCGCGAGCTTCCACGCATGTCGGTACTCGCCAGTATGTACAGGGTACTGCCGCTGCATCTCACGCCCTGGGATGCATTGCAGAAGCACGCGCGCCCTCCTCTCGACGGAACGCTGTCACCGCAGGCGCGCCACCATTTCCGATCCTATCAGCAATGGTTCGAAAGGCTGCGCACGCGCGGCTCGGAAGGCGTGCCGCCTCTCGACGAACTCTTTGCCGAGATTTCGCAAGGATTCAAGAAGCGCGGCACCTATCCAAAAATCCGCTTTGAGGCAAGCGCCGAGCCCACGGTGTCGATCGTGATCCCGGTCCACAATAAATGCGAGGTTACGTATCTGTGCCTGTGCTCGTTGCTTTTCGCCCACAACGAAGCCTCGTTCGAAATCATCCTCGTCGATGACGGCTCTACGGACGAAACTACGAAGCTTGCGACATTCGTGGACGGAATTGAAATTCTGCGGCACGAAGCGGCGCAGGGCTTCGTTCGGGCCTGCAACGATGGCGCCGCGCGCGCGCAGGGCGAATTCGTGCTGCTCCTGAACAATGATACCCAGGTTACGGCGCGCTGGCTGGACGAGCTCGTTGCGACTTTCCGTAATTTCGACAGGATTGGACTCGCGGGACCGAAGCTCGTCTATCCCGACGGACGCCTCCAGGAGGCCGGCGGGATCGTGTGGCGATCGGGCAATCCCTGGAAGGTGGGGCACGACGGAAGTCCGGATGATCCCANNATGAAGTCGGAGGCTTAAGCGACGAGTTCGCCCCGGCCGATTTCGAAGATGCGGATCTGGCCATGAAGGTGCGGGAAACCGGACACTTCGTCGTCTATGTGCCCACCTCGACCGTCTATCATTTTGAGGGTCAATCCGCCGGAACCGGCGCCGCGACAGGAATGAAGTCATCCCAGGAATTCAACAGGTCGAAATTCCGGAAGAAATGGGGACATGTTTTCCGTTCGCACGGGCGAGAAGGTGAATCCCTGGAGCGTGAAAAGGACCGCGACGTCGCGTTCCGCGTGCTTTTCATCGAGCACCAGTTTCCGTTCGCCGATATCGATGCCGGAAGCTATGCGGCGTTCCAGGAGGTCCGGTTGCTGCAGTCGATGGGCGCGAAAGTGACGTTCCTGCCGAGAAATCTCGCCTGGATGGACCGTCACACGATCGCGCTGCAAAGGACGGGCGTGGAATGTCTCTACGCGCCCTATGTGTTGAATTTTCTCGAATATGTTCGCGCGCATGCGCACGAATACGATCTCGTCATGGTCACCCGCCACAAAATAGCAGAACAGGTCGTGCCGATCGTCCGCTCGTCCGCGCCGGGCACAAAAATCGCATTCAATCTCGCCGACCTTCACTTTTTGCGCGAGCTTCGCGAGGCCGCTGCACAAAGCCCCGGTTATTCGTACTGGGCTGCGGAGGAAACACGGCGCAGCGAGGTCGCGGCGGTCATGGCTAGCGACCTCACCTTGAGCTACTCCGATTTCGAGATCGGAATTCTCGAAAGCCAGCTGCCCACGGGAACAAAACTGGCAAGGATGCCGTGGGTGGTCGATTCTCCCGGCCGAGCCACGCCGTTCGCGGAGACGCGCGATATTCTATTCCTTGGCGGTTTTGGCCATAATCCAAATCTGAAAGCTGTGAGGTTCTTCGCCGGCGAAGTGATGCCTCTGATCCGCGAGCGTCTGCCCACCACGGTCTTCAATGTGATTGGTAGCGGCGCACGGTCCATGATTCCGGATTTGNNATCAGGTGCACATCCTTGGCTATGTGCCCGACCTCTCGGAGCCGCTTGACCGGGCGCGAGTATTCGTCGCGCCACTCTTCGCCGGTGCCGGCCTCAAGGGAAAGGTATTGGACGCCATCGCGCATGGTGTCCCTTGCGTTCTCTCTGCGATTGCGGCCGAGGGAATTGGCCTCGTTGACGGAATCGACTGCTTGATTGCAGATTCGAAAGAGGCGTGGGCGGATTGCGTGGTAAGACTGTACACTACCGAAGAGCTTTGGAATCAGATTAGCGCCAATGCCATGAGCCTGGCGAAGAACAGATATTCGTTCGCCGAAGGCGCCGCAGCACTCGAGAACGCGCTGGCGATGATTGGCATTGCCGCACGCAGGGACTGGGGATTGCCATACCGCCACGCGCGTCCGGACCGCTATGGAATCTGATGGGTGGCATTTTCCGGGTTGTGCAACCTTGAAAGCACCACGCATCCGATCGGCTCATAAAGGTTGAACGATCCGTCTCATGGCATTGGCGCATACTTGGCAGTCGTTCACGAAAGTGGCCGAGCGGCTGCAGATTCCTCCAGTAACACCTTGAGATACCTCCGGTCGGCCGTATCACTTGAATTCGCCATCCGATCGCGCAGCGCGGCCTCGGAGAGAAATCCCTGTTGGAACGCAATCTCCTCCAGACAAGCAATCTTCAGTTGCTGGCGCTCCTCGATCAATCGAATGAAAATTGCGGCGTCGAGGAGTGCTTGGTGGGTTCCGGAGTCGAACCAGGTGATGCCGCGTCCAAGACGTTCCACGTGCAGGGCGCCTTTTTGCAGGTAAGTGTCAATCAGGTCCGTGATCTCATATTCGCCACGTTTCGAGGGTTTCAGCGCGGCCGAGCGGTCTGATACCTGTCCATCGAAGAAATAGAGGCCAGTGAGAGCCCAATCGGAACGGGGCGCCACGGGCTTTTCCTCTACCGACATGGCATTTCCATCTTCGTCGAACTCGACAATTCCGAAGCGATCCGGATCACGCACCCGGTAGGCAAACACTGTGGCGCCAAGTGTGCGTTGCCCCGCGGCGCGGAGAAGTGCCGTCAGCCCGGCCCCGTGAAATATATTGTCGCCCAGCACAAGCGCCACCTGTTCACCGGCGACAAAATCGCGACCGATCACAAAAGCCTGCGCAAGACCTTCGGGTTTAGGCTGCACGGCATAGCTAAGGCTCAATCCCCACCGACTTCCATCGCCCAGCAGACGCACGAAGTTTGCATTGTCCTGTGGCGTAGTGATGATGAGAATTTCCCTGATTCCCGCAAGCATCAGCGTTGAAAGTGGATAATAGATCATCGGCTTGTCGTAGATAGGCAATAACTGCTTGCTTGTGACCAGGGTGAGTGGATGTAATCGCGTCCCGGCACCGCCTGCCAATAAGATTCCCTTCATGATGTCGCCGCCTCTGCGATATCCAGGCCTAAGCGGGCGCCGCGGTAGGAATCGATGTTGCGCCACCACTTCGCGTGGTCAAGGTACCATCTGACGGTCGCGGCGAGACCGGAGGAAAAGCTTTCCTGTGGTCGCCAACCCAGCTCGGATCTGGTCTTCGTCGCATCAATCGCATAGCGCGAATCGTGGCCGGGGCGGTCCCGGACATAAGTGATCAACTCCCGCCGCGGCGGCTTTCCGGCGGCCGGCCGACTCTCGTCGAGGAGATCGCAGATGGCTTCGACAACTTCGACGTTTCGACGCTCGCAATCCGCACCGACATTGTAACTCTCGCCTTGGCGCCCTCGCGTCAAAATCATGTGCAGAGCACGGGCGTGATCGTCGACATGGAGCCAATCACGAATCTGCTCGCCTCCTCCGTATATGGGCAGTTTCTCGTAATCCAGAGCCTTGACGATCATCAGCGGGATCAGCTTCTCAGGAAATTGCCACGGACCATAATTGTTGCAGCAATTTGAAAGAACGACCGGAACGCCGTAAGTCTCATGCCATGCGCGCACGAGATGATCGGATGCCGCTTTCGATGCGGCATAGGGCGAACGTGGCGCGTAAGGACTCATTTCGCTGAATCGGCCTTCCGGACCCAGGGAACCGAAGACCTCGTCCGTTGAAATGTGATGGAACCGAAAACAGGGCGGCTTTCGACCGCGCGAAGACGCGAGATATTCACGGATGACTTCGAGAAGTACCACCGTTCCGACAATGTTGGTGGTGATGAAGTCGGCTGGACGGTCTATGGAGCGATCAACATGGCTCTCCGCTGCCAGATGCATCACGGCATCGGGCCGGTATTGGTCAAATATCGTCCTCAACGCCTCCCGGTCGGTAATACAGGCCTTCACGAAGCGGTGGCGCGGATGCTTTTCGTTCTCGGCGACGGCGGTCCGGTTCGCCGCGTATGTCAGCTTGTCCAGGTTGATGATGATGGCTTCTGTTGCGGACAGTAGATGCCGAATAACGGCCGACCCGATAAACCCCGCGCCACCGGTCACAAGAATTGCGCCGGGCCTTGTTTCCGCATTCATCGATGAGCGCCTCGTGCCAGCGTCATAGCATCAGGAATCGTCGTCAAGATTACCAATTAGGGGCAGCTGCCGATCCCGGTCGTTGAGCACCGCCTCTCGCCCGGTGACCGGCCATGCGATTCCGAGCACAAGATCGTTCCACCTCACGCCTCTCTCGTGATCCCGCGAATAGGGAACATCCACTTTGTACAAGACTTCTGTGTCAGGCTCCAGCGTACAGAATCCGTGCGCAAATCCGGCCGGGACAAACAGCTGCCGGCCATTCTCGGCGCTCAAATCAACCGCAATATGCCGTCCAAACGTGGAGGAGTCGCGGCGAATATCCACGGCTACGTCGTAGATTGATCCGCGAAGGACCCGCACCAGCTTGGCCTGTGCAAAGGGCGCGAGCTGAAAGTGAAGGCCCCTCACTGTGCCACGTTGCCGGGACAGCGAATGATTGTCCTGGACAAACTCGCAGGGTACGCCGATCTGTTGAAAGACTGCCCTGCTGTACGATTCGGAAAAAAAGCCTCGCGCATCGGCAAACCGCGCCGGAGTTATAACAAGGATGCCTTCAGGACCCGGAATTTCTACATGCGGCAAATTCATGTCGAAGCTCCGCTGCCCGGATCCAGGCTTCCACGCAGTTCTGCCAATACCGTGGCAAGCGCTTGCCGCCAGACCGGTTGGTCAATCCCGTATTCTCGGGCAATCCGCCCACAATCCAATACGGAATTCATCGGCCTGCGCGCCGCAGTCTCATAATCAGCGGTCGTGATCGCAATCAGGTTTGCCCGCAGTCCCGACGCATCAAGGATTGCTCTAGCAAAGTCATGCCACGTCGTCGCTTCGCCGCTGGCGAAATGGAAGGTACCCCATGCGGACCTCCCTTGCGCGATAGAGGCAATGATGGAGGCAATTGCGCTCGCGATGTCCCGGGCAGCGGTGGGTGTGCCCCGCTGATCGTTCACGACTCGTATCTCTTCTCTTTCGGCAGCCAGGCGTAACATTGTACGCACAAAATTGTTCCCGTGCGATGCAAAGACCCAGGAGGTGCGCAGAATCACGTGCCTCTCAATTTCGCTCCGAACCGCTGTTTCTCCTTCAGACTTGGTACGCCCATAGACCGAAAGGGGAGCGATGGGATCATCCTCGACATACGCGCCTTGCTTCAATCCATTAAATACGTAGTCACTGGAGAGATGAATCAGAAACGCACCCACCTCGGCGCAAGCTCTTGCCATCGCGGCGGGCGCATCGCGATTTAGGCGGTGGGCAACGTTAGGCTCGGACTCCGCGCGATCGACTGCCGTATAGGCCGCCGCGTTGACGATCGCGTCAGGGCGGATTCTGTGCACCGCACGGCTGACTGCGCCCGAATCCGCAATATCACAGTCCGCTCGCGCCAATTGCACGACGGACGACCCTTCGGGCCAAGTGATCGATGCGAGTTCCCCCGCCACCTGTCCGGTCTTGCCGAAGATCATCGTTCGCATATCGACGATTCCCGCCTAAGCTCGTTCATGCAGCCAAGGATTGAGCGTGCTCGTGCATTCTGTCCTGTACATACGACGTTCTCAATCATCGGCCACGACTGGCCTTCGATACTGCGCGACCGTCATGCCAAAATGGCAGGCAACGCGACCGCGCAACCTGTCGAATTCTAGCAACCAGAGAAGTGGTGCCGCAAACACCCTGGAGTTAAGTATTGGGTAGATCGGAAATCGGACAAGAAGGAAAGCTGTTTTGAGCAGCGCCGGCATGTCTCCCGGTCCGGGGGCTGCTCGTTCACATCGCACTCCTACATTCCCGTGCCGATACCATCTGCGGCGCATCCACGCGATGGTTGCCCGCTCATCATTCACTTCCTCGTACAGAAGCGCGTCTTCGCACCACGCCATCCCGACGCCCGCGAAGAACAGACGCCTGAAAAACACCGAATCTTCCCCACCCGTCAACCCAAACTCCGACTCAAACGGAGAATCGCCGAGAATCGACACAGCGTGGAGATCGACCAGGCAATTGCACGTACAGTAGACATAAACACGTCCTCTCAAGCGGCCTTGTCGGACCGACCAGAGCGTCGCGTAACGCTCAAGTTCCTTCCTGTGCGCGGGAAAAACGGGATGAACGGGGCCGCCCACAACGCCGGCGCCAGTAGCCTTTCGCATTTCAAGCAATTTCATCAACCAGTCATGCGTTGCCCATTCGTCGTCGTCCAGCATGGCGACCGCATACGCTCCCAGGGATTGTGCCGTCTTGATCGCAGCATTACGGGCCGCGGAGATTCCGGATGACGATTCGATGACATATTCGACACGGGCGCCAGATGCGCCCCTGAATTTTTGAACATGGCGCTCGACGTCCGGATCGCTGCCATCATTGTCAACAACTACGAACACCGTCGATGCCGGGCGGGCGATCGAAATCAAACTGTCGAGCGCACGGCCCAATTGCGAGGGTCTCTTGTATGTGCACAGACACACCGCAATCAGCTCTGAAGTCGGTTGTTGAAGTTGAGTCATGGCATTTGACCCAAGCCGCGATAATTCGAGGCCGCGTGCTGGACACCTATCCTCATGATCCGAAACGGCCGGCAGCCCACTGCGCGCGCCGCGCCCAAACATTGCGCCACAGGCTGCGCAACTCAGGTCTCGCAAAGCGACGCCCCAGGCGGGGTCGCAACGTCAACAGCGCAAGCGCAGACCTTTTTGCCAAAGGCGAAAAATGAATCCGGATATATAACGCGCGCGCCGCAAGAATTTGCCTGATCTTGCGCTCCTTGTTGGTTTCCGTCCCACTGCCAAAGTGGATGATCGCAGAATCCGGAGTGAAGGCCGGGAAGAACCCGAGCTTGCGGGCGCGAAAACTCAAATCGTCGTCCTCGCCGTACATGAAAAAGGCGGGCGAAAATCCGCCCAAACGGTCCCAAAGCGCCCCATCCACGAGAAGAAAGCAGCCGCAAACAACGTCGACCGAACGCTCTCTGTCCTGCGCCCGCCGTCCATACCCTGCGCTTCCGACCAGCGCGGAGGACGGAAACCTCGTGTCCAGGGCCAATGCGCTGGAAAACAGTGTCCAAAGTGTCGTACTGCGCCGGCAAGATGCGGGGTTCGGCGCGCCCTCGGCCGACAGGGTCCGGCCTCCCCAGATTCCCGCACCCGGCCTTCGGCGCGCAAACGCCAATATCCGGTCAAATGCACCCTTAAGGACTATCGTGTCTGGATTGAGAAAAAGGAGGTAGGCGCCGCGTGCCAGATTGCCCGCGATATTGCCGGCAACGGCGAAACCCAGATTGTGCTGCTGGGGGTGAATGCAGAACCGGGGAAAACACGAGGCAATCTCGCCGGCCATGCCGTCCGGCGAACCGTTGTCGACGATTATGACCTCGCACGCGATATCGGCTATCTCCCTGGCCACCGAGTCCAAACAGCGAAATGTCACCTCGCGCGCGCCATAGGTGACGATGATGATGGAAAGGTCCACGCCTTTCGAAGCACCAACAGCCATGTCTGAATCACTCACACTGGGCCCATGTCCAGATAGCTGCGCGTTGGCAGCCCAAGCCAATAGTCGAATACGCTGCCCAGGTCGAGCGCAACGCCTCCTCTCTCCTTGGCAACTGCAACAAGCCACTTGCCCGGATAGCCAGCGCCGACGAGCACGAGCTTGTGGCGCGGCTGCTCGCCCATCATGTCGACCACCTCGCCGAGCATTTCCGGAAGGGATCGCCTGTCGGCAATTCGCCTCCTGAGCAGAGGACCCGATACACGGTCGGGAGGCAGAACGATATTGCCGGCAATTTTTGTTCCGAACTGCGTTTGTACCCAATCAGCGAGACCGGGATGGCATGAAATCAGTACGATTTCTCCCGCACCATCAAGGAGTTCTCCATAACAGTCCCGGCGGGCCATATCCTGATGAAGGTGGCACGAAGTGAATACAGGCGGAGGTAAGCCTCGTGAACGCAGCGTTTCGAACCGCTCCGCGCAATACAATACGGAGCGAAGCCCCCGACCCGTCAGGCTCAATTCAAGCGCATCGTTTTGCTGAAGATGAAGTTCGCGTACGAATCTCGCGATCGTCGGAACGCCGATGCAATCGGCATCCCACATTGCACGCGCGATAAGCGGAGACAAGCGCGCTCGTACGCCTGATTTCAACGCTGCCCCCCACCATATGCGTTCACGATCCATTGCATCCATCAGGGCGAGGGCCGACAGCGCTGGTTCGTAAGGCAGACAAGCCGCATCTCCGTCACCGATGCGAACAAACGAGAACGGCTGCCCGGCTGCCAGTTTCCCGCGAACGAGGGACACGAACGCACGGCACTGATCCCGCGAAATGTCGGTATCGAACAGACACAGCCGTGCGCGTGACTCCAGCCTCGCTTCGCACAAGGCAGCTCGCCGAAGGAGATTTCCGGGCTCTCTGCAAATCTGCGAGCGTGCGATCATGGACAACAGGCGCCTCCGATATTCGCGCGATTCGTCCGCGCCGTGGCGGGGTCGCCGTGGGAAATGGGTGAATATGAGGCGACCAAGCCGCAGAGCAGCGGTTCTGTAATCCCTTGTTCCCTTTAGACTCGCAAGAAAGTACCGTATGCGTTTTCGGATGCGAATTACGTTGCCCGCGCGCTGGTCGAAATGAACCAGGCCGATTACGAATTTGCAGTCGATTGCCCTCGCTGCACGAGACTTGACAAGCAAGTCGAGCCCAACTTCGGCCTCCGCGACCCTGCCCGACCGCAGTGCTGCGTGGATCTTGCTGCGGGTAAATTCGGGATCCATTGGATATGCTTTCTCGGCGGCGGCCCAGAAGTCGGTATGGTCGCCGTTCCGGTATCGGATCCCCGCGAGCCAGCCACGAAGATGGAATGCGCGTCGGCGGTTGAAAAAGAGCAGGCTGCCGGCGATCGGGTCTGCAAACTTTGAGTCAATTGCGCGGATCACGGCTGCGCGAAGCGCGCGGCGGCAAATGATGTGCAGCTGATGGAATGTGTGCGTGGTTTTGGTCACTCCGTGGCGCTCGCCGTGCAAACTGTGAACGCTCACCGATTGATCCTGCACGACTGCGCCGGTAGCCTGGCTTGATGGAGCATTTCGCGCCCAGGCCCTGCGTGGGCACCTTCCAGACCGATCACAGCGCACTCCATGTCTAGCCTCACCTTCAAGTCTTCGCTAAATTTGTCCAAATCTGGTTGCGACCTGATCTGATCTGGAAAGACCGATTGCGGCAACATCATGCAAATTCCTCGGCGAGCAGTCGTGCGAGGAGGATAGTGACCATCGTCGGCGCACGGCCGCAATTCATTAAAGCGTTTCCTCTCTCTCGCGCATTGCGTCAGCACAAGGCGTTCGAAGAGATTCTCGTTCATACCGGTCAGCACTTCAACTGGAACATGTCCGATGTTTTTTTTGCAGAACTCGGCATCGAACCCCCACGCTATTTCCTGAATATTCATGGCGGCAGTCATGGCGCAATGACTGGCCGGATGCTGAGCGCCATTGAAGAAATTCTTCTCGACGAGCGGCCTGCAGCGGCGCTCGTCTACGGCGATACGAACTCAACGCTTGCGGGTGCGTTGGCAGCGGCAAAATGCGGGGTACCCGTCGTGCATATCGAAGCCGGTTTGCGCTCGTTCAACCGCCGCATGCCGGAGGAAATCAATCGGGTTGTCGTGGACCATCTGAGCTCACTCCTTTTATGCCCTACGGACAAGGCCGTGGCGAATCTCTCGCGAGAGGGAATTCTGGACGGCGTGCACCTGGTCGGGGATATGATGTTTGACGCGGTGAGGATCGCCACGCCGATTGCGGCCCGGAAATCGCATATTCTCGAGCATCTCGGCCTCACTCCCCGGAGCTATGGCGTTGCGACGTTCCATCGGCAGGAAAATCTGGACAGCCGTGAGCGTTTGACGTCAATCGTCGCCTATCTCCGCGACCAGGCCCGAACGATGCCGCTCGTCGTGCCTCTGCATCCGCGCACACAAGAAGCGCTGGAGCGCACCAACCTGAGGTTCGATTCCGACGCCATCAAGCCGACCGGTCCTCTCGGCTACCTCGACATGTGTCAACTCACGCGTTCAGCAGCCATGGTGCTGACAGATTCCGGTGGCCTTCAGCGCGAAGCCTATTTCCACCGCGTGCCCTCGGTGACGCTGCGGGACCAGACGGAATGGACCGAGACTATCGAGTGCGGCTGGAATCGGCTCTGGACGACGCCGAAATACCTGCCCAGGCGCGACATTCCTCAGTATGACAACGCGCGGGCCGCCGAAGCCATCCATCAAACGCTGGAGCGAGAACTGATCAAATCTCGCGATTTCGAATCGCGAAGTCCTCCTTCGCGCAATCAGTAGGGCGCATCTCGCACTTTAAGCGCGGCGGTGGTCACGCACGTTCGCCAGCAACAGATGCGCAATCATGTAGAGCAGAGATGTGGCAAGGAGTATCATCGCCTCGTCGACCAGCCTGTCGGGATCGGTCGTATCGGTGGGCATGTTTGGAATGTCGACCGTCACGAGAAACGACTGCTGCTGATTGGCGAGACCCTGGGCCGAGACGAGTGCCTGCTGGGCCGCCGTCAACTCCATTTCTGCGACGGAGCGCTCATAGGGCTGTGCGGTTTCGACCGCCTTGGTCGCAACGGTCAACTGGTCCTTGGCATATTTGAGAGTCGCGTTGCTCATTACGGCAGACATGGCGTTGACAAACTTCTGCGACGCCGTGATCACCGCCTTGCATATTTCACGGGCTTCGCCCGCGTCATAGTCAAGGACGTTGATCGTAATCAGCAATGTTGTCGAATCCTGAGCGACTGTCACCATCTGCTGGAAGAAAGTCAGGAAATCTTCGTCGCTGGCGTCTTCGTCGAGCCGCCAGAACGGGCTGTGCTTTGCAGACGCATACAATTTGCGGAGATGAAACTTCTTATCAAGTATTTTGAGAATGTCGGGGGACTGAATGTACGCGACCACTGCACCGCTCTGGGTCGTGCTGCCCGTACTGCCAAAAAGGCTGCTCCCGACCAAAGACCCAAGGCTCGAGCTGGAGGACGATGAATTTTGCAGGTCCACGATGGCGGAGGACTGGTACAACGAATCCGTGTAGGCATACAAATACACGAATCCTACCAGTCCGACGATCGGCACCACGGTCCAGAACGTCATATTTCTGGCAAGCCAGTCGAAGAACTGCCTTGCGCCGAATGCCGCCCGGTCGGCCAGCCCGCCGGCCGGCACCTCGTTCCCGCGCACCGGCCGGTCCGATATGCGTTTCTGAATCGAAGCAGGTGTATTCAAAGTATCAGCCAAATGAATCCAACTCCCAAAATTACAGATTTCATCAGAGTGCGGCGCCAATCAAATCTATGTCGCCGATCTCGGCTGCCCCACCCTCGTCGTCGTTGTCCGGTCCGCCGGCGGCTTCGCTCGTCTTTCTCTTTTGTGCGGCCTTCATAAGCTCCTTGAAGTGTTCGATGGCCGTGGCGACATTGGGGAAATAGCTGGCACGGCCATTTTCCAAAACATAGACTGAATCGCAGTGGGCCTCAACTTCGGCCGGTATCTTGGTCGCCACGATTAAACCGCGCTGCTCCTTGAGCCGCTCCACGACCTTCACGGCGTGCTCTCTGAAATCCTTGTCCGGAGGAATAATCCGCTCATCGAACAGGTACAGGTCGCAGTCGATCCCAACACCCAGAGCGAACGCAAGCCTCGCTGTAACAAAGCGGGGACATTTTTGCAGTTTGACGTTCAGGAAGTCGGCGATTGCGCCCAGCTCGGCGATTCGGCGCGGGAATTCGTTGTCGCTGATCCCGTATATTCGGCCGACGAACCGGATATTGGTCGCCACGCTCGACGTCTGTATCAGAAATGAATTCAGCGGAATGGGCCACGACACGCGAGACGTGCGTTCAACAAGGCCATCGTCAACTGGTTCAGTTCCGCATATCATGCGCAGGAGTGTGGATTTTCCACTTTTCTGGGCGCCAAGAATACCGACATGCGCGCCCGATGCGGCGCTTATGTCCAGTCCGTCGAACAAGGGATCTTCCAGCGCGCCGAGAGAGTTCTTTCGGACTGCACGAAGCTCGACGCTCATACTGGCAAACGCCGACGGACATATCGTTCCAGGAGCAGACCTGCACACATGAGGACAACCACACACTCCAGGATGTATGCGGGATTGGCCACGGGCGAGGCGTAGCCGGGGAACCAGTAAACGCGAATCAATTCCTCGACATGCAGCATCGGGTTCCAGGACAAATAGGGCCAGATGGATTCCGGGAACATCTTGATGCTGATAACGACCCCGGACGTGATCATCGCAAACCGCATGAAGAAGCCGACAAATTTCCCCGCCGGCGCATAAAGACGCGTTAATACCATCAAGACAAGGCCGAACGAAACTCCAATCAGCCAACAGGAGAGGAACAGCAGGATGACCCCCAGCGGAAAGTGCGGGAACGAGGACTTTTCGTAAAAACTCGAGACGGTTGCAGCCACCAGAAAAAAAAGCCCATAGGTGCACAAGAGCTGGAGAGAGCTGCCGAGCACAAGATCGAGCGGGGTGACGCCGGGCAAAGACAGCAAGCGCTGGTTTCGTTTGATGGCGGCCGCGGGCGCGATGTACGCGCTACTAAACAGAAACCATGGGATCAAGCCGGTAACCAGGTATGTGATGACGGGCAGACCGGGCACATTGAACGCCCGAATCACAAGTTTCAAGATGAGAAGGCCGATAAAGCTCAACGTGATGTCGAACAATACCCAACCATAGCCATAAGCAAGATTCGCCTGCTGGGATTGAATCTCGCGCAACGCCAGCGCTTTGACAACATCGAATTGGGTCTTGAGTAGTTTCAACACCGCGCGTCGCCCTGGATTCCTTCACCAATCTAGCGTCTGCCGCAATCGCCGCCAATTCGAAATCGCCGTTGAATTTGCCGCCCCCACGGTTGGCTTCATGGCGCACGCGGTGTCAAGCGAGCACGATTCGGTCGCGTCCCTCTCGGACATTCCGCGTTGCATTGCGGGTGTCGACCACAAGATCGACCGACTTCACCAGCCCTGCATAATCAATTGCATCGTGGTCGGTAACAATCAGCGCGGCATCAAATGCTGCCGCGAAGCGCTGGAGGTCCCATGCGATGCTCCCGCGACCGGCCAGCCCGGCATGTGCCCGCGTCACCGGAATTTCGGGAATCCATGGATCAAAGTACTCGACGGAAGCTCCACGCGTTTCAAGATCTTGCATGATGACCAATGCCGGACTCTCGCGCAGGTCGTCCACGTTTTTCTTGTAGGCAACGCCGACCAATAGAACACGGGCTCCGTTGACGCTGACTCGCTTGCGCGACGAGAGCGCGCTCGCAAGCGAGTTGACGACCTGCTGCGGCTCGGCCGCATTGATTTCGCCCGCCAGTTCGATGAAGCGGGTTGGGACCTCATACTCGCGTGCCTTCCAGGTCAGGTAGAACGGATCAATCGGAATGCAATGGCCCCCGAGCCCAGGGCCCGGGTAGAACGGCATGTATCCGAATGGCTTGGTCGAAGCGGCTTCGATCACGTCCCAGATGTTGATTCCCATCTTTTCGTAAATGTGCTTGAGCTCGTTGACGAGCGCAATATTGACGCAACGAAAGATGTTTTCCGTCAACTTCACGGCTTCGGCCGTCGCGGCCGACGGCACGGCAATTACGCGATCGACGATCGCACCGTAATAGCAATTGGCAAGTTCGCGGCTCACTTCGTCATCCGCCCCGACGACTTTCGGAATGTTCGTGGTGCAATAATTCGGATTTCCTGGATCCTCGCGCTCCGGCGAAAATGCAAGGAATACGTCCCTGCCCACCAACAGCCCGCTTTCCTCGAGAATGGGTTTGACGACTTCTTCGGTCGTCCCGGGATAGGTCGTAGACTCCAGACAAATGAGTTGTCCCGGGCGAAGCGTCGCCGCCAGGGCGCGAGAGGTATTCTCCACAAATGTCAGGTCCGGCTCGCGAAACCGCGTGAGCGGCGTGGGGACGCAGATCAGAATTACGTCCGGCTGGGCGAGATCCGCCGCATCGCCGGAAGCGTGAAAGCGACCGCTGCGCCGCATGGCCAGGATTTTTTCGTCGGGAATCGTTCGAATGCCCGAAGATCCGGCGTTGAGAGCCGCGACCTTGGCCAAGTCGGTATCGAAGCCGATTACCCTGAAACCTTTTTGGTGGGCGGCGATCGCCAGAGGTTGACCCACATAACCCATCCCCACGACGCCCACGACCGCCAGGCGGGACTCGATGCGCCGCTTGAGCACGGAAGGCTCGGCCGTGGATGGGAAAGATGCGGTTGCCAGGTTCATTCTTATTGTGCTTTCTCAAATTACCCACCGGGACCGCGTCAATCCCGGCAAAATGCATCCATTCGATTCAACTCGCGGCACGTGATGGAAACGCACAGGAAGCCCGACAAGACTTCTGATGTTCGAGCTTACACCTGCACGAGTTCACCGTTGCGCACACCGTAACGCTCCCTGGTGCGAGGACACACGAGATCCTGGTTCAGCCGCTCGCCACTTCTGCCGACCCAGCCGCGAAATCGGGCGGGACACCCAACCACGAGCGCAAATGATGGAACGTCTTTCGTCACAACCGCCCCGGCGGCAATCATCGCATACGCTCCGATCGTCGATCCACACAGTATGGTTGCATTCGCGCCGATGGAAGCGCCCAGTCTCACCAGGGTGGGGCGAATTTCACTCCTTCGGTCAATGAACGCGCGCGGAACGGCAACGTTTGTAAAGACGGCGCTCGGGCCGCAGAAGACATCGTCTTCCAGCGTCACGCCTTGGTACACGGAAACATTGTTCTGAATCTTGCATCCATTTCCGACGCGGGCGTCGGGCCCGATCATGACGTTCTGGCCAATCACGCAGCGCTCTCCGATAACACTGCCAGCGAGTATGTGCGAGAAGTGCCAGATACGCGTCCCGTGGCCAATGTGTATGCCCGAGTCAATGATTGCGGTCGGATGCACGAAAATCGCGTCGGCTGACATCGGACCCTCCGACTGAAGCGGATTATCGACGATCGCGAAGCTCATACCGCGGCAACCAGGCCGCGCGACAAGCCGTTTCTTTCCGTCGACAAGACCGGTCAGTCAAGCACAACAAGGGCAGGCTCGACGCGGTGCATCACGTGGCCATTGTGTTTTTTTCGCGCTCTCGGGGCGCGGAGACCCCGGGGCGCCATATGGCGCCCCGAGTCGAGCGACCGGGTCGCGGCGTCGAGCACGGACAATACTGCCAAGGCCTCGGCCGAGTCGGTGCGCGGCGAAACCCCTGTGCTTACAGAGTGCAGGAAGTGGGCGCACTCCTCTCGCAACGGCTCGCGCTGCTCGAGCGGAAATCGAATGGGTTCATTCTTTACTGTCCAGGGCCTGCCGTCACGAAATACGATATCGTGCTCATAGACGAGAAGCTTGTCGGCCCAATCGGCGCGATCGTCAAAAATGGCTGTCGCCCTCGATCCTACTACCGTCAGCTTTTGTTCCTTGTACGGATTGAGCCAGGAGACATGCACGCGGGCAGCAACACCGTTGGCAAACTTCATATGAATGGTCGCCATATCGAGCACGGACGGCGCAAGGATTGCGCTGCCCTCCGCCCATACGCGCTTCGGCCGTTCGCCCATGATTGCAAGGATGAGAGAGATATCGTGCGGCGCAAAAGACCACATGACATCCTCTTCCGTGCGAAGCCTTCCCGGACTCTGTCTGCGTGCGAAGATCCGGCGTACCTGGCCGAGCTGACCGCCGCGAACGAGCTCAATGAGCTTGAGAACGTGGGGATGATAGCGCAGCAAATGACCCACCATGAGAACGCGAGATCTCTTCCGGGCGAGGCGCGCGAGGTCGCAGCCCTCCGAAACGTTGAGGGCCAGCGGCTTTTCTACAAAGACATGCTTTCCCGCCTTGAGCGCATGGCGTACCTGCTCGCAATGGAGCGATGCCGGGGAGGCAAGAGCCAGCGCGTCGCAATCGGGGTCATCGAGGAGATCGCCAAAAGACCTCGCGGGTACTCCAAAATCCGACGATACTTTCAGCGCTGCAGACGCATTTGAGTCACAGACCGCGTGCAAAGCGCCAAGGCGTGAAAGACTTCGCGCAATATTCTTGCCCCAGTGACCGCAACCTATTGCCGCAACCCTAGGTAGAGGCCGCTTTTGGTCTGCCTCCCTAAACATGAACCCCCACTTTTTATGCGGCCTCGCCCGTGCGGCCTCGCTCGCGGCTGCCAGCCACCCTAGCACGCGAGACGTGAACGGTTCAATGTGCCGGTATGGCAAATGCAGCACGTCCAGGAAAACCCCGGGCGAATCAGCAATTATTCGGCGGGCCTGAGAATTTCGAGCTCAAAGCCATCTAGATCGGGCTCTACCGATTGTTTGCTCTTCCAGACCAGACCAGACCCATCGCTCCAGAATTCGTTGCGAAACTTCCAATCCAGCTGGGGTGCTTCGCAATCTTCCGCCACGTGGTTCGTATCGTGAGGAACGCCAAGTATCACCAGGCGCTCCCCGCCGATCGGCCGGGCGGTGCACCTTACCGCGATGCCGAATCGGGATCGCCCGGCAAAATCGTAGATGAAGTCTTCCGTGCGCGGAGTCGTACCGGGCGATGGCGCTGTCGCATTGCCCTGGAATCCGGTCAGATTGTGTTCGAATCCCGCTGTCTGAACTATGCGGCCCGCACGCGTTGTTATGGCAAGCCGTTGACCGCCAAGCCAGTGAAGGTCATTGCCGGTCTTGTTGCCCAAAACAAACATGGATTCATCGCTCGAGCCCAACCTCACACCCAGTGACGCATAGGGAATTGCGGCCGCGCGCGCGCGCGGCACGCTCTCACTGGTGCCGATGTTCGTGATCTCGTGGAACACCAGTGCTCCAACCTTTCCCATATCGGTATCGGAAATGTCGGCACAGCCGGCGATCGCAAGATTGACTGCCGCCACACAGAACATGCGCGATACGCGCCGCGTCATTCGAACACGTGCGGCCATTGGCGTTCCATGTCCCCGTAACTTGAAGGTTGAGTCGCGTCGTAGAGCTCGGCGTCGTTGTCGAGCGGCTGACCGCCGTCACGTTGAATCGGCCTAAGGTCGAATTCGTATTTGGTTGAAGTTCCGAACGGCAGCACCCATTCCATGGGAATTACGATGCGAATGCCCTTGTCGAAGCTTCCTTCGCCAAAGGTACTGAACGGCACATTCGTGATTGTTGCCCAGGCGCCGACAATAATCCCGGTGTCGAACCTCCGGTATAACTCGAGCGTGGCGCCGTAATCTCCTGCTAGATACCGGCCACCCCTCACCACCGCGGTTATATTTTCCCAAGGCGTCTCGACGTACAACGAAACATGCCCGGTAACGACATGATAGCTATAGCTATGGGGGCCGAAATCGCTATGGAGGCCAAACAGATCGTCGAAATTTCTTTGATAGACATCGTAGATATCGGCACCCAACGACCAACGCTGGCCAAATGGACGGTATAGAACTTCGCCGCCGACACCCGCGAACATGGACTCGATGTAGCCGGCAGTCACGCGGGCGTAGACCTCGGCGGCCGGCTTGAAATAATACGACGTGGTCAGGTCGTTGATTCCTGTCGACCCTTTTTGCAGATACTCAACGATGTCAGTGCGTACATGGGGAAGGAGGCTGTTGCTGGGACGATTGATGCTTCCAAAGTCGTTGTAAAGGTTGTAGGTCGCTTCGGCGTCCACCACCCATCCCGGCAGGAGTTCGGTGTGCGAACTGCCCGAGACCCCGACGCCGAAATATACAGGATTGTTCGGATCGAAAACATCTTCCTGGATTGACGGAAACACGCTCCAGGAAAAATGGGGGCCACCCGCACCGTTCTCGAATTTCGTGTCGGGCGGCGCATCCGAAAGGATTGTCGATTCCCACAACTCTGCGGGAGTGGTCATTCCTCGGGCCGCCGCGTCGACTTCAGTGCGCGGTATCGTAACAGTGGTCAGCGGAGCATGTGCGATTGTGGTGGTGACTTCGAAGACTGCGATGTCGGCGGGAGCGGTTCCGGAGAGCGCCCGAAGCGTGCGGCTGATGGCCTCGGCGTCCCGCAAGTATTTGTCGTTCTCGATTTCGACTTTCACCACGCCATGCGCGATCGAAATGCCTTGAACGAGCAGCTTCTGGTCTTCGATTGCGTGGCGCATGACGGCGATCGTATCGGCTTGCCACTCCACCCTCGGCTGCGCCTGTGCGCCGTGAGGCGGGCCTGCCGCTGCCGACGCCGCGCAAGTTTCGATGGGATTCCAGTCCCTGGCCACAAGAATCACCTGCGGCGCGGGTAAGGATCCCTCCTCCATCAGATCGCGGCACGGCGGCCCTGGCGGCCCCGCAAGATCGACCTGGGCGACCAGCGTATCGCCGGAAATCCAGCCGTCGGTCACACGCAAGCCGGCCTTCTGAAAAACATCGACGACGCGCCACTCACCTTCATGAAACAGCGAGGGATCAGGCGGCCTTCCGTCCGGCGCCGTTACTGCGGTCAGATCAATGTAATGGTTTGGCCACTCGTCGCCGGAGCCTGGAGCGTCCTGCCCCATTTCGAGCTTCGTGATCGGGCCGCCGACCCTTTCGGGCCGTGCGACGAAAGGCGGTTGCGGATCAAGTCTCGCCGGCCAGTTGGGTTCGGTTGGGTTCAGCGCCATACTGACATCCACGGACAGTTCGCGGCCGCCAATATACGCCACGCCCAGATCCACATTGCTCCAGAACCGGTACGAAAATCCCGCATTGACGGGAACCGGTGCGTAGTTTTTGGGGTGGATGCTGGGATTGTCGTGATACATCGACTCCTTGGCGTAGTCGTCGCTCGAATATTCGAGCTTGAACGTCAAATTGGGCAATGGGGTCTCGTATTCGATTCCGCCGAACATACCGGCCTTCCGTCCGCGGAAAAAATCATTAAAGTTAAACTCGCCGCCCGTGGTACTTGTGTTGCTCGGGCGCGTATTGAATCCGGAAACAATCAAACCGAGCGGATTGTTGAACGCATGACGGGACGCTAGCCTGCCCCATCCCACGCCTGCGGTGAAATCCACGGGTCCGAAGCGTTTGGAGGCGACGAAATATTCGGCTGAATAAACGCCCGTTCCGATGAAGTCCTGCAGGCCGACCGCGATCTGCGGGACATACAGCCCCTCTTCAAACAAACGAATTTTGGTATCGAAGCTGCGGTCGTAAAGCGCTCTCTGGCCTATCGGCGCCAGCGCATAATTGATGGCGTAGCGAAATGTCAGCTCCATCCATGGAGCCGCCTGGAAAGTAAGCGCGATCCGGTCGTCTGGACTTTTCACGTCCGCGTTCAACGCAAGATAGCCGTCGGGCATGAAGCGCGCATTGCGCATGTCCAACAGGCCAATGCCGCCATAGAGCGACGCCGTGGGAAGAATGTTTGCTTCGTATTCATCGCCCTGCGCATTGGCCGCGCGCGAAGCCGGGAGGAATAACGCCCCCAGAACCAACCAGCACGCCACACGTTGCACACGCAATCGGGCTTTCACCACGTCGCACCGCCCCGCACTAATGTCGACACCTGACCCGGAGCCGCTTTGCCGCGAATCTCCGAGCCCCGCAATGGCAGACGTCAGCATGCAAGGTTTTGCACGGCAGGATTGCCGTGTCCATTGGCGTCTCATGCTGAACAGGTAAGCGCGGGATTTCCGATGCGCTCAGGGGAGCTGGTCTAACGATGCGGTCAATTTGGCGGAGTGGCCGCTTGGTTTGCGACAAGAGCGTTTAACTTGCTTCGGCAACAGCGCTGAGAGTAAAAGCGAGCCTGGGTAGGATGCCGTCAAAGGGGTGCCCCGCGGGCGATGGGGCAGCGATTGCATGCAGCACAGGCCTGTTCGATTTCGCGTCGGGGTCTGCGCTGCGGCAACAGTTGTCGGACTCATCTACTGGACTCTGGTGCAGGTGAGCGCCCAGACGATCAGCAGTTCAACCGTGCAGTCGGTACTTCAAAGCCTGGGCTCAGGCACCTCCACGTCCGGACAGACTGGCGTTCCGGCGCCGCCTTCGCCAATCACGGTGCAACCTGCAGTAACTCCATCTACACAGACACTGACGCCGGCGACTCCCGCTTCGCCGGCGCAATTGCCGCCATCCACACTCGAATTGCTGTTCTCGCAGCGCGCTGGACAACCCCTTCAGCAATTTGGATACGACATTTTTGGCGTCCCGTCGTCGGTAGCCGTTACCCAAATCGGCGGCGTTCAGGACAGATACATTCTTGGGCCGGGCGATCAGCTGTCCATCGTTTGCCGTGGCCACGACAACAATTCGTACATCGTTCCCGTTGACCGAGACGGACGCGTGATCGTTCCGAGCTATGAGCCCGTGCAAGCGGCCGGCCGTACGTTCGCGCAGGTACGCCACGATCTGCAGGCGGTGATCTCCAAGGATGCCCTGTCCACGCAAGCCTACATCACTCTGGCCCAGACGCGGCAGATTTCCGTTCTCGTCAGCGGCGAGGTGAATGCGCCGGGTGTGCGGACGCTGAGCGGGCTCAATACCCCCATCGATGCCATTCTCCTTTCGGGCGGAGTTCGCAAGACCGGAAGTCTGCGCAACATCGTCCTCGTGCGCGGCAGCAAACGTGTTCGGATCGATCTCTATTCGGTTTTGGCCGATGGAAATGTCACAGAGGTCGGCAACCTCACCGACGGCGACCGGATAGAAGTTCCGGCGATTGGCGCAACCGTGGCGGCGCTGGGCATGGTCAATCGGCCCGGGATTTATGAACTGGGCTCGAATTCGCAGGCGATCGACGGCCAGGCGTTGATTCGCCTTGCCGGCGGCAAATTGGCTGGCGCAAATCATCTTTCGAAGCTCGCACTCCAGGCGACTGGCAACATGGAGCTCGTGTCGCTTGGTCGCGACGGAATTGTGCGCAGCGGTGAGATTCTCTCTGTAGATCCGGAAGCGAACGGTTCGTTTGGGCGGGTTACCCTGGCCGGCGCTGTTCAACTTCCTGGCACCAGACCGTTGGGCGAAGTGCCGACCTTGGCGCGGCTCATTCGCCAAGCGAGCGACCTCGCACCGGGCGCGTACACTCCGCTGGGTATTCTGGTGCGTCGCGATCCGGGCACGAATTTTCGGCATGCCGTAGCTTTTTCACTCACGCGCGTGTTTGGCGGACAGGAAGATCTGAAACTGGGCGAAGGCGACGTCGTGTTCGTTCTCTCCAACGATCAGGCGCGGTCGCTGGCCGCGGCCGCGGCCGCCCAGATGCAGGCCACAGCGCAGGCCGCGAGCGTGCCTCCTTCCGTCCTTTCGATGGCACTCTCCGCCAGCGCGGCGCAGACGGCACAGGCCGCCACCACCAGTAGCCTGACAGCCGCCCCCGCCGGAACGACCCCCCCGCCCGCAAACAACGCCGCCGCCATTTACGCCGCGTCGAGCAGTCCCGGGGGCGCTCCAAGTTCCGCGTCCGCCCCTTCGAGCGCAGCGGCGCCGAGCAGTCCACCGACGAGCGCTGGTCAGGCTATCGCAACGGGAGTTGGCCAAGCGATTAGCGGGACGCTGCCTTTCGGTACGAGCGGATCGGTTACCGGCATGCCCGCCACTCCAGCGGGACCACCGGCAGGCCTGATGACTTCAGCGCCGCTTCCACCGGTTCCACCCTACCAGGCAAGTGTCGCAGCAGCCGCCAGCCAGCAATCACCAGCTTCAATCGCGATGTTGCAAGCTGCAAATGCGCAAAGCGCGGCTGCAGGCATCCCACTGCAAGGCGGAGGTCTGACTCGACTTCCGGGATTGGGCGTGCCGGCACCCGATCTTGTCCCCACCGACATCGCAACTGAATTGGGTCTCACCCCAACAGCTCTCGTCAGTTTTGCGGCGGATTATCTTGTGTGGGTCGAAGGCGATGTTCACGATCCGGGCACCTATCTTGCCGAAGGTGGTTCCACTCTGTCGGCCGTCATCGGGGCGGCAGGAGGACTCGTATTGCAGGCAGACCTGTCCGCAATTACCGTGACTTCCAGCGACATCGATGCCGGATCGGGCACCTCGCACACCGTGCGCAATTCCTATCGCGGCAACAGCGTTGCCGATTTCGAGAAGGTGACGCTGCGACCGCTCGATACTATCATCGTGCGTCCGGTATTCTCGGATCGGGAGACCGGCACGGTCTCGGTTGTGGGGGCGGTGAGATACCCCGGCACGTTCGACATCATGCGCGACGAAAGACTGTCCTCTCTGTTGGGCCGAGCGGGGGGCCTGACAGACGAGGCGTACCCGCTTGGCTCCGTTTTCACGCGGATCAGTGCCCAGCAATCCGAAGCCGAGGGCAATTACCGCGAAGCCGTTGAACTGCAGACGGGCGCACTGACGGCAGCGACAACGCCCAACGTAAATCCAGGGCTTTTGGTCTACCTCCAGTCGTTGGAAACGCAGCTGCTGCACCAACCCGCGCTCGGTCGCATCACCGTAACCGCCGATCCAACGATCCTTGCGGTCAAGCCGGAATTGGACACACTCCTTCAACCCGGTGATTTCATCTACATCCCCAAACGGCCATCGACGGTATCCGTGAGCGGTGAAGTGCTGAACCCGGGATCGTTTCAGTATCGGCCGGACATGAGTCTGGACGACTACGTCGATCTGGCGGGCGGTTATTCGAAGGTGGCGGAGGACGATGAGACATTCGTGATCTTGCCCGATGGCAGCGCTCGCACGGGCTCATCGAGCATCGTCAGCTTCTTTGGGAGCGACCCAATCCCGCCAGGTTCGACAATCGTCGTCCCGCCGAATCCGGCACCCTTCAACACCATGGTATTTCTCACTCAGGTTTCGCAAATATTCGGTCAGGTGGCGATCGCCGCAGCTGGACTTTCCTCCGTAAGCCACAGCAACAACTGATCGCTGCTACGAGGCCGCGACCGCCCCAGCGGCGTGACGAATCTCCGCGAGCATCAGGCCGGCCAGTCTCTCACGGTCATGCTGGCGCGCAAGACGCTTGCATCCGGCGCGAAAACTTTCGCGGAGTTGCAAATCCGAGTGCAGGCGCAGTATGGCTGCCGCAAGCGCCGCCGGATCTTCAGGCTCGACAACCAACCCTGCATGATATCCGCGCACGAGATCCGCCGAAATCCCGCTCGCACTGAGCAGAATGGGCTTCTCCATGGCAGCCGCCTCGAAAATTTTCGATGGCAACGCTCCGTCGAACACAACAGATTTTTTCAGCGAGACCACAATCGCATCGGCCAAAGCTAGGTAATCGACCGCGGCTTCGGACGGCACCGCGCCAAGAAACGTGACGTTCTTTACCCCGAGCCAGGCGGACAGATCCATCAGGTCCCGCCGCTTGGCCCCTTCGCCAACAAACAGAAAATGAACGTCACTATTGCGCACGAGATCGGCGGCACGCACCACCACTTCCAGACCTTGCGCCAAGCCGTGAGTTCCCACATAGGCGACAATGAACTTGTTCTGCAGGCGCAAGCGCGCGGCCAGAGCGGCACTTCCAATTCTGGGCATCAGCCGCTCCAGATCCGCGCCATTTGGAACCACCCCAATCTTTTCGGGCCGAACGCCCCGGTCCGTCAGCCGCACCCGCATGGGCTCCGTCACGGTGACGATGCGTTCGGCTCCCTCATACAGCGCCTTTTCGACATGCCGAAGCATCCTCATGGCGAAACCTTCCTTCATGACCCCCACCGCTGCAATTGATTCGGGCCATAAGTCGCGCACTTCAAAAACCCATGGGCATTTCTTAGCGCGGCCGAGCAGGTGGCCGGCTACTGCGGTGAGCAACTGGGGCGACGTTGCCACAATTATGTCTGGCTTCTGCAGCAGCCCCGCGAGAAATCCGGAAATCGCGAAACTCGCAAAGTCCAGGGCCCTCAACGCAACCCCCCGGTTCGGCGCAAGAAAGCTCCACACGCGGATGACGCTGATGCCATCCAGAGTCTCGCGCATGTAAATCCGATTGCGATATGGCGGCTGCGGCTTGCCCAGCGGAAAATTTGGCACGGTCGTGATGACCGTGACGTTCACGCCCTGTTTCGCCCATCGGCGGCAATGCTCGTATGATCGACGCGCCGAGGCATTCTGCTCGGGGACGAAATTGTCAGTAAGAAACAGAACTTCCATCAGCGCTGATTCGACGGGATCGACAAGCCCGCAGGATAAGATGAAATCGCGTAGATTGCACCGCAAACCAGCAAATGGTTAATCTGTTCTGGGAACGGATGATCGGGGCTGTGGTCGGGTATTCTGCGTTCCCGGTTTCAACGAGAAAAGGACGCTCGACACCGCCGCCGCGCCCAAATATTGGAAACAGCGCTGGGCATCCGCGACAATTTCGACAAAGTTCTCCGCTGTCGATTTGCTAAGAGCATCCTCGAAAATGGCACCTCGACCGGATTTGGCAGGTGTCTGAATCCCGCTCGACGGAACCAGGATCGGCCGCCGATCGATTTGGCGATAAACAAAGCAAGCCATGAACGCACCGCACGCAGACCTTCCGTTTGTCCACACCGTGGGTAGGGCCCGGGATTCCGCGATTCACGCACGGCGCCACGGCGTCGCGCGAATTCCCGGCGGGGCCCGGACGCTCTGGATCGCTGGCGGCCTGATCCTCGTCTTTCTGTTCGTCTGGGCGACATGGCCAGGCGGCCACTCGCGAACCGCATCGGGCAAATACGACGCGAACGGACCGATTCCCGTGGCGGTTGCGCAAGCCCGCCTGGGAGACGTGCGGGTGACGTTGAACGCGCTTGGAGCGGTGACGCCGCTCGCGACGGTGACGGTGAAACCGCAGGTCAGCGGCATTCTGCAGAAAATCGACTTCCAGGAAGGTCAGCTGGTTCGCGCCGGGACGGTTCTCGCCGAGATCGATCCGCGGCCCTTCAGGGCGGCGCTCGATCAGGCGAAAGGCGCCCTCGCGCGCGATTCCGCGCAATATGTCAACGCAAAGACCGACCTCAAGCGCTACCAAATGCTGTGGTCCCAGCAGGCCATTTCGCAGCAGATCCTGGCGACGCAGCAGGCGACCGTGAATACCGACGCCGGCACCGTCGAAGCCGACAAGGCCGCTGTCGAAGCGGCGGCGCTCAACCTCGACTATTGCACGATCAGATCGCCGGTCGCGGGCCGGGTCGGGTTGCGGCAAGTCGATGTGGGCAATTACGTTCAGGTTGGCGTCACGACCGAAATTGTGGTCGTCACCGAACTGCAACCGATCTCCGTTCTGTTCACGCTGCCGGAGGACAATCTCTCCCAGCTGATGCCGCGCGTGGGCGCGGGTGCGGCGCTGCCGGTGGNNTGGACGCCTATGACCGGTCGCAGACCACAAAGCTGGCGGGTGGCACGCTTTCGACCGTCGACAATGAAATCGACCCGACAACCGGCACGGTCAAGATTCGCGCCCTGTTCGACAATTCCGACAACGCGCTGTTTCCAAGCCAGTTCGTCAATGTGCGCCTGCTGGTGAACACTCTGCACGCGCAGATAACGGTGCCGAGCCCCGCTATCCAACACGGTGCATCTGGCGACTTTGTGTTCGTGGTCCGACGCGGCCAAACCGTCAACATGCGCGCGGTGACGCTCGGACCTGCCGATGGCGACAATGTGGACGTCGTGAAGGGGGTCGTACCGGGAGAGGAGGTCGTCGTCGACGGCGCCGACCGGTTACGCGACGGCGCGCGGGTTACAATTCCCGGACCCAACGCGCGCGCGGCAGGCGCCAATGCGCACGGTCATGCGGGACACCGGCATCATCACGGGAACAGCGGGGGGGATGGGGGAGGCCCGTGATCGCGGCTGGCCGATGAATCCTTCCCGCCCCTTCATCCTTCGACCGGCCGCGACATCGCTCCTGATGGTCGCGATCATGATCGTCGGCCTCGTGGGTTTCGGCTATCTGCCGCTTTCCGCCCTTCCGGAAGTCGATTATCCGACGATCCAGGTGCAGACGTTTCTGCCCGGCGCCAGCCCCGAGGTCATGACGACAACGGTGACCGCGCCTCTGGAGCGTCAGTTCGGGGAAATGCCCGGGCTCAACCAGATGACGTCGGC
>PKWC01000205.1 GCA_003131925.1 Alphaproteobacteria bacterium
CCAACGTTGGAAAATCAGCGCGCGGAACCCCCTCTCCCCTTGTGGGAGAGGGGCCAAGTTCGAGGATGTTCGACCGTCGCAGCGCGGGTGAGGGGTCGACGGGCGTTGCGCGGAATCCGCTTGACCGGCAACTGGTTTCATTTGAAACTAATCCGGGACATGGCGGGAAGGAGTACGTGATGGCGGCATTGTGGGACAATCCCATGGGCACGGACGGGTTCGAATTCGTGGAGTACACCGCGCCCGATGTCGGCGCGCTGCACGCGCTGTTCGAACGCATGGGATTCCGCGCCGTGGCGCGGCACCGCTCCAAGGCAGTGACGCTCTACCGCCAGGGCGGAATCAATTTCATCGTCAACGCGGAGCCGGACAGCCACGGCAGCCGCTTTGCCAAGGCACATGGACCGTCCGCTTGCGCGATGGCGTTTCGCGTCAGGGATGCGGGCAGGGCCTATGCGCGCGCGCTCGAACTGGGCGCCGTGCCGTTCCACAACCAGGTCGGCCCGATGGAGCTCAACATTCCCGCGATCGAGGGCATCGGCGGGAGCGTCATCTATCTCGTCGACCGCTACGGCGATCGTTCGATCTACGATGTGGACTTCGTGGCCACCGATGCGGCGAAGGGATTCGCGCATGACGGCGCGGGCCTCTCCGCGATCGACCACGTCACCCACAACGTCTTCCGCGGCAATCTCGACCGCTGGGCCGGCTTCTACGAGAAACTCTTCAATTTCCGCGAGGTCCGCTATTTCGACATCGAGGGCAAGCTGACGGGCCTGAAGTCGCGGGCGATGACGAGCCCCTGCGGCATGATCCGCATTCCGATCAACGAATCCTCCGACGACAAATCCCAGATCGAAGAATATCTGCATCTCTACAAGGGGGAGGGCATCCAGCATATCGCCCTCTCGACCGAGGACATCTATGGTTCGGTCGCGAAGCTGCGCGGGTGCCGCGTCCAATTCCAGGACACGCCCGACACCTATTACGAGCGCGTCGACAACCGCGTCAAAGGCCATGGCGAGGATGTGGAGCGGCTGAAGCGCGAGCGCATCCTGCTCGATGGCGCGCCCACGGAGGATCAGGGCCTGTTGCTGCAAATCTTCACCCAGAATGCCATCGGCCCGATCTTCTTCGAGATCATCCAGCGCAAGGGCAATGAGGGTTTCGGCGAGGGGAATTTCAAGGCGCTCTTCGAATCGATCGAAGCCGATCAGATCCGCCGAGGAGTCCTCGAGGCATGAGCTCGAAGAACTGGATCGAGTTTCCGCGCGTCGAAGGCGTCACTTCGCGGCAGGCCCACGCGGATCTGCCCGGCGGCACGTTCGAGCGCGAGATGGGCCGCGAGGGATTCTTCGGCCCCGCGACGCATTTCTACCATCGCCATGCGCCGACGGGCTGGACGTCGATCGAGGGGGCGTTGCGTCCGCGCGCCTTCGATGCGGCTGAGGCGGCCGAGATTTCCAGCGGGCCGTTCGGCGCCGCCGCGATTCTTGCGAGCCAGCAATGTGCGCTCACGATGTGGAAGTGCTCGGCGCCGATGCGGCGCCTGGCGCGCAACGCCGACGGCGACACGCTGCTTTTCATCCACGAAGGCGCGGGCGATCTCTTTTGCGATTTCGGCCATCTCGCGTGGCGCGACGGCGACTACATCCTTCTGCCGCGCGGGACGATGTGGCGCATGGAGCCCAAACCGCAGGCAGTCATCCTGCTCATCGAGGCGGTGGATGGCGCGTTCAAGCTGTCGGAGCGCGGGCTTCTGGGTCCGCACGCGATCTTCGATCCCGCGGCGCTCGAAACGCCGAAGCTCGACGAAGACTTTGCCGCACAGGCAGACGGCGAATGGCGCGTCGAGGTCAAGCGCCGCAAACAGGTGAGCACCATCGTCTTTCCGTTCAATCCGCTCGACGCGGCCGGCTGGAAGGGAAACCTCGCCCCCGTCAAACTCAACTGGCGCGACATAAGGCCGGTGATTAGCCATCGTTATCATGTCCCTCCATCCGTGCATTCGACCTTCGTCGCCGACCGCTTCGTCGTCTGCACCTTCGTGCCGCGGCCGATCGAGACCGATCCCGGCGCGCTGAAGGTTCCGTTCTTTCATTCCAACGACGATTACGACGAGGCGATCTTCTACCATCGCGGCGAATTCTTCAGCCGCGACAACATCCATCCGGGCATGATGACCGTGCACCCGAGCGGCATCACCCACGGCCCGCATCCCAAGGCTTTCGCGGCGGGCGCCAAAGCCGCGCGCAAGGAGACCGACGAGGTCGCTGTGATGATCGATTCGCGCGATCCGTTCGAGCTGGCCCCACAGGCCGAGGCGCATGAGGATCGCGCCTATGCCGACAGCTGGACGGAAAAGCCGGCTGCAGAAAGTTCGCGGCGGACATGAAGCTCGCGTCGCTTCGCCATGGCCGCGACGGCCTGCTGGTGGTGGTCGATCGCGATCTCGCGCGCTCAGTCGCGGTGCCCCATGTCGCCTCGACCCTGCAGGAGGCGATGGACGACTGGCATCACGCCGCGCCCCGTCTGATGCGCGTGTATGATCTGTTGAACGAAGACGCCGCCGATGGCGCCAAACCATTTGCGTCCGAAGATTGTGCGGCGCCGCTGCCACGCGCCTATCAATGGGCCGATGGTTCCGCTTACGTCACGCATGTGGAACTGGTGCGCAAGGCGCGCGGCGCGGAAATGCCGGCTTCGTTCTGGACCGATCCGCTGATGTATCAGGGCGGCTCCGACGGTTTCATCGGCGCGCGCGAGCCGATCGTGGCGGCAGACGAATCCTTCGGCATCGATTTCGAAGCGGAAGTCGCCGCGATCACCGACGACGTGCCGATGGGAACGGCGGCGGAGGCGGCTCTCCCTCACATCAAGCTGCTCATGCTGGTCAATGATGTGAGCCTCAGGAACCTGATCCCGGCGGAGCTGGCGAAAGGCTTCGGGTTCTTCCAGTCGAAGCCGGCGAGCGCGTTCTCGCCCGTCGCCGTCACGCCGGACGAGTTGGGCGAAGCATGGTCCGAGGGCAAAGTGCATCTGCCGCTGTCGGTGCATCTGAACGGAGCGCTGTTCGGCGCCCCCAATGCGGGCGAAGACATGACCTTCTCCTTCGCCCAGCTCATTGCGCACGCGGCGAGGACGCGCCTGCTTGGCGCCGGCTCGATCATCGGCTCGGGCACCGTTTCCAATCGCGACGCTTCGCGCGGCTCCTGCTGCATCGCAGAGAAGCGCACGCGCGAGCTACTGGATTCGGGGAGCCCCAAAACGCCCTTCCTCCATTTCGGCGACCGCGTGCGCATCGAGATGCTGGACCCGCGCGGTCATTCGATCTTCGGAGCCATCGATCATGACGTCGTCCATGCCCGGCCCTGACTTCGTGCTCTACGGATATTTCCGCTCCTCCGCGGCGTTCCGCGTGCGCATCGCGCTCAACCTCAAAGGCATCCAACCGGAGTTGAGATTCGTGCATCTGCTGAACGGCGGCGGCGAGCAGCGCGGCGCGGATTACAGCGCCGTCAATCCGCAGCAGCTCGTTCCCACGCTCGTGCATGATGGCCACACGATCGGACAGTCGCTTGCGATCATCGAATATCTCGACGNNATCCATCCGCTCAACAATCTGCGGGTGAATCTTTATTTGCGTGACAGTTTGGGCGCCAACGAAGAGGCGCGCGTGCAGTGGCAGCACCACTGGATGGAACTGGGCTTCGCCGCGCTCGAAACGATGATGGCGCAGTCGCCGCAGACGGGAACATTCTGCCATGGCGATGCGCCCACGCTCGCCGACATCTGTTTGATCCCGCAGCTCGCCAATGCGTGGCGCGTGCATCTCGATCTTGCCGCATATCCGACGCTTCTGCGCATCGAAGAGCACGCGCTTGCGCTTCCCGCTTTCGAATCGGCTCTGCCAAAGAACCAGCCCGATGCGGAATGAACCGCGTTCCGCGTGGAAGGGCGCGTGCCCGACACTCGATCTCGACCGCTTCCTGCCCTACCGGCTTTCGGTGCTGACCAACCGCGTCAGCAACGCCATCGCGCGGCATTATTCGGAGCGGTTCGATCTCAGCCCGCCCGAATGGCGGGTGATGGCGGCGCTCGGCCAGGCGTCGGGCCTGTCGGCGCGCGAGGTCGCATTGCGCACCGAGATGGACAAGGTGCAGGTCAGCCGCGCCGTCGCGCGCCTCATGCGGGGCAAGCGCGTGCAGAAGCAGACCGACACGTCGGACGGCCGCATCACGCGCCTGTCGCTGAGCACGCGGGGCCGCTCTATGTACAACGAGATCGTGCCGCTCGCGCTCGCGCTCGAGGAACAATTCCTCGCCGCGCTCGCCCCCCGCGAACGCGCGGCGCTGGACCGGCTGATCGCGAAGCTGTCGCAGGAAGCGGAGCGCCTGCGCGTGTGAGGACCCGCGGTCACTTCGCGTGCGGCTTGCGGGAATGGGTCGGCGCGCGGCGCGGGCGCTTCACGCGCGGTTTTGGCGGCGGGTTCACGCCTTCGCCGAGCCGGTAGGTCATCTCGCGCAGATGGCGCATGAACTCCTGCCGATCGGCAGTGGCGGGGAGTTTCTCGAACGACACCGGCGCGCCGATGCGGATGTGAAGTTCGCTGCCGATCTTGTCGTGCACCTCCTTGAACAGGAGCGAGAGGCGCAGCGTTGTGCTGATATGGCTTGCGAGCTGGAACATGCGGCTGTTCTGTCCGGCGAAGAACACCGGTGCGACGGGCGCCTTCGCCTGGCCGATCAGCCGCGCGGTGAACGTTTTCCACTCCGTATCGACGGCACGCTTGTGCCACAGGGTCGGAGTCGTGGAGACTCCACCAGCCGGAAAGACGATCAGGCAGCCGCCTTCCAGAAGATGTCTCTTCGCGGCGGCGCGCGATTGGACATTCGTCCGCACGGCTTCCGGCGATTCGGTGAAATCGATGGGCAGGAGAAATTTGCGGACCTGCTCGGCGCGCGCCAGCACCGAATTCGTCAGCACACGGAAGTCCTCGCGCACCCGCGAGACGAGATGGCAGATGACGACGCCGTCGAGCACGCCGAAGGGGTGATTGGAGACGACGATGACCGGCCCTTCTTTCGGCCACGTCTGGAGCGCGTCCTCGTTGCAGACGATCTTCAGCTCGAGCCGGCGCACGGCCGCATCCCAGAAGCTTTCGCCGGGAAGCGGATTGGTCAGATGATCGTCATAGAGCCATTTGAGATAGGGCTGGCCCGACATGCGCTCGATGAGCCGGATCACGAAGCGCTTGAGGCGCGGATCGTCCGGTTCGGCGTAGGAGAAATTGTCGGAGGCGGTGTCGCCCATGATTCGCGCAGAATGGCAAAAAGCGCGGCTTGCGTCAGCAGGGGAAGCGCCGTTTCAGCCAGCCGATCATCGCCTCATTTGTCTCGTCGGGCTTTTCCTGCTGGGTCCAGTGTCCGCAGCGGCGAACGAGGATTTTCTCGAGATCGGGCACGAAGCGCTCCATTCCTTCCGTCATGGACGGCGCCAGGATGACGTCGTCCTCCGCCATGATCATGAGTGCGGGCGCGCGTACGAGCGGCTCCTTGCCTTCCGACAGCTCCCAGTTTCGGCTGATGTTGCGATACCAGTTGATGCCGCCTGTGAAGCCCGTGCGGGCAAACATATCGACGAACACCTTCATTTCCTGAGAGTCGAGAAGCATCTCGCCGCGCCATTTCGACTCGTCCGACTGAAGGGCGCGCACGAGCTTGAGATTGCGTTCCTCCTGCGGCCGCTTCGCGTACTCGTCTGCCGTTACGACATTACGGCGCATGAAGAAACGGAACGTCTTGCCGACATCGGCGGCCAGAATTGCGTCGGCCTCGCCGGGCTTCTGGAAGAACACGATGTACATGTCGTCGCCGAACCGGGCGCGCATCATGGCGATCGGATCGACCGGCGGCCGCGGGAAGAAAGGCGTGTTGACGCCGATCACGCCCGCGACACGGTCTGGGTGATAGAGCGGCATTGCCCACACCACGCTGCCGCCCCAGTCGTGGCCACAGAACACCGCTTTTTCAATTCCGAGCGCATCGAGAAGGCCGACGAGATCGCCGGTCAGATGCGCCATGTCGTAGTCCCGCACATCCGCCGGGCGCGATGTCTTCCCATACCCGCGCTGATCGGGCGCGATGACGCGGTAGCCGGCTTTAGCGAGCGCCGGCAATTGATGGCGCCAGGAAAAGGCAAGCTCCGGAAAACCGTGACACAACACGACCGGAAAACCGTCTCTCGGCCCGGCTTCGTGCACGGCCATGTCGATTCCATTGGTGCGGATCATTGTGGGCGCGGGAAAATCGATCATGTCCACGATTCCTATGAAACGGTCTTCAAAGCCCAATAAGCCAGCGTCCCCCAGCCGGCGAGAAAAGCCATGCCGCCGAAGGGCGTCACAAGACCCAATGCCCGCATGCCGGTCAGCGCGAGCGCATACAGCGAGCCGGAAAACAGGACAATGCCGAGAAGGAACAGAGCGCAGGCGAGCTGCGCGCCCGGGGTCCCGCGAAGAGAAAGCACTGCAAGTCCGATGGCAAGCGCATGATACATCTGATAGCGCGCGCCGGTTTCGAACACGACAAGGTCATGCGCATCGATGCGGCCTTGCAGTGCATGGGCGCCGAACGCTCCGGCCGCCACTGCCAGAAATCCGTTGATCGCCGCGACAGCCAGCCAGGTCTTCATCCGTCACGCGCAGCCGCAGCCGGGTTGGGCGTGAACCACGGGATGAATGTCTGCCACCTTCTCGTCGAGGCACGCGAGAGCGCTGCGGGATATTTCGGCGGTCGCCGCGAAGTCTGCGCGCGTACGCTCGAGCAGCGCGGGATCGCCCATCAGATCGAGGGCGGTCCAGGCGAGCGATTTCGCGCCGTCGATCACGGCGGCATCGCCCTTTTCGGACGCCGCCCAGCGCGCAAATTCCGCATTGTGAATGATCACGTTTGCAGGGGCGACCGCGAGCATCGGGTGAATGGAGGGGACGCGATGGCTGATATTGCCCATGTCGGTCGAGCCCGCAAAACCGGGTGGAATCGAACCGACGGGAACGAGTTCGCGGCCCAGGCTCTCGATGTTCTTTGCGATGGCCTCGGCCATCGGCCAGTTCGTCTTGAGGTCGAGATAGTCCACAGCGCCCCAGCTCGTTCTGACCGTGCAGCCCGTCGCAAGCGCAGCCGCCTCGAAACAGGCCTGCACGCGTTTTTTCAGCGCCGCCAGCTCGTGCACGTCTGCGGCGCGCACATAGAAGCGGCAGGCGGCGCGTTCGGGCACGATGTTCGCGGCAAGCCCCCCATCGGTGATGATCCCGTGAATGCGCTCGGTCTGGCGGATATGCTGGCGCAGTTGCGCGATCGACTGATAGGCGGTGACCACCGCATCGAGCGCGTTCAAGCCGCGATAGGGCATAGCAGAGGCGTGCGCGGCGCGGCCGAAATAGGTGACTTCCACTTCCGAGATGGCAATGCAGGGCATCGTGACGAGATCGACATTGGCGGGATGGATCATCATTGCCGCGTCCACGCCTTCGAAGGCGCCGGCGCGCGCAAGAATTTCCTTGCCGCCAAAACGCTCTTCCGCGGGCGTGCCGAGATAACGCACGCGGCCCGGAAGGTTCGCGCCGAGTTTCGCCAGCGCCATCGCCGCTCCTAGTCCTGCGGTGGCGATGATGTTGTGTCCGCAGGCATGGCCGACGCCCGGCAGCGCGTCATATTCGGAGAGAACCGCGATTACGGGACCGCTGTCCCTGCCGAAATCCGCGACATAGGCGGTCTTCAGGCCGAACGCTTCGCGCTGCACGGGCAGATCGTGCGCCGCAACCGCATCCGCGAGCCGGGCCGCCGACTTGAATTCCTCGAGCGCGAGCTCCGGCTCCTGGTGGATCGCGTGACTCAGTTTGAGAAGTTCGGCGCGCATCGAATCGACCGCAGCGGCCGCATCCTTCTTCAACGCTTCGACATTCATAAAACGGTTTCTCCGGACGGATGGCGCACACAATAGCGGAACGCCCACGAAAGCCCAAAACCTGCGATCGCGGCACGCCGAACGGCGCCAGCATTGCCGTGGGAGGGCTGTTCGTCTTGTGGCGTTACCGGTCCAGCGCGCCGCTTCGCGTGTAGTTCTGCGCGCCGAGCTTCCGTGCCAGGAATTCTGCCGTTGCGGCGTCGGCCCTCAGCCAGGACTCATGCCGAAGGAACCCGTGGATCTCATCGGGCATGACGAGTTCCTCGAAGGGCAGGCGACGCGCCTCCAGGCGCCTTGCGAGATCAATCGTTTGCTGAAACGGGACATTGCGGTCGTCGTCCCCCTGGATCAGAAGTACCGGCGATTTCCAGCGGTCGACGCTTGCGTCGGGCGAAGAGGTCCAAGCGACTTTCAGTGCCGCGTCGCGATCACCTTTCTCGAAACGTGTCACCGGTTTGCCGCCCAATTCGTCGAGCAGCCGTGACCAGTCATGCACGCCGTGGAGATCGACACCCGCCTTGAAGATGTCGGAGTTGCGCGCCAGCGCGAGGGCGGTGAGATAGCCGCCATAGGAACCGCCCCACATGCCGATACGCTGCGCGTCGACGCCATGCGTGTGTTGGAGGAACTGCGCGCCCGCGAGCACGTCCTGATATTCGGACGCACCGGTCGGTCCCGCGCGGTCGGGTTGATGGAACTTTCGTCCATAACCGATGCCGAGCCGGTAGTTGACCGAAAGCACGACGAAACCGTGAGCTGCGAGATACTGATTCACCGCATAGGCATTGCTGTAATAGTCCATGTAATGCCAGCCGAGCAGCATCTGCCGCGGTGGGCCGCCATGCACGAAAATGATTCCGGGTTTGGCGCCGCCTTCGTCCCGACGTTGAAACAACTGTCCGTGCACAAGCGTGCCGTCGGCCGCATTGAACGCCACGGATTTGGGAACGATGAGTTGGGCAACCGGAAAATCCGCGGGCAGGGCGCCGGCGTCCAGCGTGGCGCGATGCGAGCCGTCGACGTCGACCACGCCGATTTCGGGCGGGTGCTGCGCGCCCGTCGACACGAACGCCACGCGATCGCCGGATGCCGCGACCGGCCGCCATTCGATTGTTTCTCCCGAAGTGAGAGCAACGGGCGCCGCGCGATCGACCGGCACGCGAAAGAGATGGCGGCGGTCGTCGTCGTCCACCGTCTTGCCGGTGTTCGCATCGTAGATCATGAACTTGCGGTCACGGCTCAGCGCGACGTGCTCGACCATGAACGCTCCCGGCGTGAGCAGCAGCGATGCCCCGCCGGCGGCCGGAACCGAATAGAGATGTGGCCAATCATCGAGATAGGCGAGAAACACGAGGCGGTCTCCCGCCGCCCACCGCAGGTTCGCTTCTCCTTCGACATCGGGCCAGGAGCCGGCGAGGGTGTCCGGGCTCGACCATACCGCGCGGCCCGTGCCGTCCGCGGCGTTGGCAACCCAGATTGACCAGGGCTGTGGCGTTTGTTTCAGGATTGGCGGCGGCGGCCCGCCATCGCCGTGCCGTCGCGCGAACGCAATCTTCGAGCCGTCGGGCGACCATCGCGGCGACAGATCATTGCTGGTGGACGGCGCAACATAGATAAGCGGCTTGTCCTTCGAGACAAACTCGCCGATGAAGGCGTGATCGCCGCGATTGGAAACGAAGGCGAGCCGGCTTCCCTCGGGCGACCAATGCAGGTCGCTGTCTTTCCCGCGGTCGAAGAAGAGGCGCGCGGGCTTGCCTTTTCCATCGAGCGGCGCGGTCCACACCTGATCGTTGATCGTATAGGCAAGCGTGCCGCGCGCGGAGATGGCGGGTGTGTCGCCGGCTGCGATCTTCACTGGAGCGCCTCCCGCGAGTGATGCAGCCCAAATCGTCACCATTTGCTGCTGGGGCGAGGCGTCCGGATCGGGCGCGAGATTGCCTTCCGCCGGCCAGTTCGCGTCGTGGTCGCCGCCGCGCACATAGACGAGATGTGTGCCGTCGGGCGAGAAAGTAAGCTGGGTGATCTCCTGCCCGTCGTCCGCGGTGTAGTGCGTCACCTGATGCGGCCGGAACGCCGGCCCATCGGCAATCCATACATTGCGCACGCCATCGACATTGCGCACCCACGCGATCCGGTCGGCGCGTTCCGCGGCTGCGAGTTCGTCGGCGAAAGGATAGTGGAGCACCTGCGCCATGGTGAAATCCGCAGCACGCGGCTTCGATGCGCCGGGCATCGCCGCAGCCAACGAACCGAGAAGCATGCACATGAACGCGCGCGAAATTGGCATCGATCGATTCCTGAAAGGAGAATCACGGAAAGCGAGAACCGCAGTTTCGCCCGCTAGGCCTGCGCCCGCAAGCGTCGCGCGGAACTTGATGCGGGATGACGCGTTCGCGAAGCGCAGCCGCGCGAAGGGATGAAGCAAACTTTGAGCACGACCATTGCAACATCGAACGGTTTGCTGCAGGCAAAGACGGTGGGATTCATGCTGGCGCATGAGCAGCAATAACGTGTTGCCCAGGCTTGGAGGATATATGCGCTAGAATGGCGCGAGTTGTGGTGGTCGAGGTTCGAACGGATCTGTGTGGTGCAACGGCCGATCGCTGCACGCCTCGTTCACTTGCCCGTCCCTTGGGCCGTGATGCTGCCTTCAGCTGTCGGCGGCCCCCTCAGTATCCACTCGAAGCCGACAGCGATCAGTGCGCCGACGAGAGGTCCCATGACGTATATCCAGCTTGTCGAAAAATCGCCGCGGATGAGATCGGGAGCGATCGAGCGGGCTGGATTCATTGAGGCACCGCTGATTGGCGAAGCCCAGAGGCCGGCGAGCGCGATGTATCCTCCTACGGCAATGGCGCCGTTCGGTCCGATATTGCGGGCGCCTGCGGCGGTCCCCAGGATCGTGTTCACGAGACCCGCAGTGAGCAGCGCCTCGGTCGCCAGCGCCTGCAGGGCGCTCACATGTGCTCCGGGTGTCGTGGCGGCGCGGGCGACGGCTCGGCCAAACGTCATTTGGAGAAAGACAAGCGCCGCAACCGCCCCGGCAATTTGGGCGGCGATGTAGCCGGGTACGCGTTTCCAGGGGAAATTGCGGCGCAACGCAAATGCCAGGGTGACGACGGGATTCAAATGCGCGCCGCTCACCGTTCCCATGAAGTAGATCACCACCATCACCGTCAAGCCTGGAGCGACCGCGGCGGCTGCTTGTATCGCATGAGCATTGTTCATCGCCGTTGAGACACCTGCTCCTGCTCCGGATGCTACCAGTAGGAGCGTTCCCCACCATTCGGCAAATATCCGTCGCCATTCTCTCGACGAATCGAGGAATTCCGCAGACGGCATTTCCCCGACCATGTGTAAATTGCGCTGTGGATCAGCTTTCGTCTTGGGCGACGTACTCATGCGGCAATGCAGCGTCCTTTGGCGGTGTGGGCGCGCTATTTTTTCCTGTGCCGCTTTTCAAATCGCTTCTGCGCGGCCTTTACAAGTTCCGACGCGGCTTGCGCTCCGCTTTCTCCGAGCGGTTTGAATTTCTTGTCATGCAAATGGTTGTAGTTGACAAAGAAGGCCGATATCTCCTTCAGCAAATGCGGGCCTAGGCCCTTGAGCGAATGCGCCTCGTCATGTATGCGCGCATGGGTCGCGACGGAGATGAGGCGGTCGTTACGGGTCCACTCTCTTCCCTTGTCTTTCTGCTCGGCCTTGATCGCCCCGATAGGTCGCACCGTCAAGATGCAGCCTGGCACCCCCGGAAAGTCCATCAGCACGAGCACATCCAATGGATCGCCATCCCCGCCCACGGTGGAGGGCACGAATCCGAAGTCGTAAGGGAACGTCATCCCTTCCGGCATGACCGTTTTGAATTCGAAGCAATCGCAGACGGGATTGTAGGCGTATTTGACCTGGCTGCCTTTGGGCGTTTCGATGACGACTCGCAGACAGCCCTTGTCATCATATGTCGGCGTCTCTGACAAAACGGCATGCCGGGAAACGTGCCTTGTCAAGCGCTGCGTCCTATGGGAATCCTGAGTTAAAACGCTCGCTCACGTGCAGGTTCCCCATTGACATGGCGAGTAGGGTATTCTGCTGCTGATTCAACAGATCATCGACTCCAGCAATCATTCCTTGCACGCAGCAATTTCCTCTCCCACGGCCTCGATATTGAGATCGCTCGCTCTGACTTTGGGAAAGAGCTTCATGGCGACAGCCTCCGTTCATACGGTGCCCCCGAGGACAAGGAGGAAACACCCGTCGCTTGGCGTTCGTTCCCTGTCGTCTCGGTGTGGCGGCGCATCGTGGACCTGGCGGAACTTAGAATATTTCCGTACGTTGTAACTCGCACGGCGCACTACTAGTTGGCGACTCTCGCGTGAGCGGCAGGGGGGAAACCAGAGCGAAATTATGCGCATCTATGGGAGGAATGCGTGAACGGTTTGATCTATCTCGTGGGGCTCATCGTCGTCATCATTGCCGTCTTGTCGTTCGTCGGTTTGCACTGAGCTGGGGGCACCATGGCAACACTAGAGGCGCGGCCCCTTGAGGCCGCTCGAGTCCCCGCTTCCTACGTACAGTGGAGCGCGGTCATCGCTGGCGCCGTCGCGGCAGCCGCCATTTCCTTCATTCTGGTGGCATTCGGCGTCGCTTCGACTTCGCCGACTTGGCGCGATGCCTCATTTGCGCTGTGGCTACTTTCAGGTCTCTATCTCGTTTTTGTGGCGCTGGTGAGCTTCGGTTTTGGCGGCTATGTAGCCGGACGTTTGCGTACCCGGTTCACTTTACCAGAACGCGAACAGAATTTTCGAGACGGATGCACGGCTTTCTGTCGTGGGGCCTTGCAGTGTTGTTTGGCGCAGTCCTGGCCATAGGAGATGCGGCCAGCGCCACGACTGCTACTGCGCCCACAGGCAGCGCGTCGGGCGCGTCAGCTTCTGTCGCCGGCGAAAACATGATCGCCTACGAGCTCGATCGACTCTTTCGATCAGATCGCCCGGCGACCGAGACCGATATTACGTATAGACGTGACGAAGCTGCCCGGATTCTGCTGACAGCTTCGGGTCACGATGGTTTGGCCGCGGATGATCGCAATTATTTGGTCGAACTTGTGTCCAGTCGCCTGGGAGTTTCGCCCGCCGAAGCGCAATCGCGCGTGGACGATGTGATAGCCCGTGCCAAGCAATCCATCGCGCGCGCCCGCCATGCCGCGGTCCTTGAGGCATTCATGACCGCAGTCGCACAGCTGCCGGGGGGGGCGGCAGTAGCGTGGTTCGCCGCTGGTGAGGGCGATCGCGAGCGCGGGGATATCTTTGCCTGGACATAGGGATCGTGCCGCCGCGTCGTTTCTTGACGCATCTCTACATAGGAACTGAGACTCGGGCTGGTCGTGGCCGCGCTCGACCCGGTGCGGGAATTCGGAACGTCCAGCAGTAGGCAGTAGTCGTTTGCGATCGGCTATATTGTCGTTCCCGCTATCAACCCGTTGGCTGGGTAGTCAAAGAACGCCAGCCATCGGTTCATGGTAGCTTCATCGCTCAGGTCGGTGTGATGATTCTGCACGCGAGACCGCGCGTGTGCCAGGCGAAGTTCGAAAGCACGATAGTTGTAGTGAGAAGTTCCAATACGGGGCCGTGCAACGCGAAAATCCTGATGCTGACCCTGCTAGGCCCATGTCGCCAACATGCCCACTGCTGCGATTGCCATTGTCAGCGTTGACAGCCAGCCCAGCGCGCGCAGGCCACCGATGACCTTGAAGCGACCCATGACGCGGCGATCGGTTGCCAGCCGCATCGTCATGAACATGATCGGCACCGCCGCGACCCCGTTGATCACTGCGCTCCAGAACAGCGCCTTTACCGGATCGATCGGGGTAAAATTGAGGACTCCGCCGATGATCGTCGCCGCCGCAATGGCGCCGTAGAAAGCCTTTGCCTTGAGCGGCTGACGGGCGAGCCCGACGGGCCAATTCATTGCTTCTCCCATGGCATAGGCCGCCGAGCCGGCCAGCACGGGCAGCGCCAGCATTCCCGTACCGATGATGCCGAGGGCAAATACCGAAAAGGCGAAAGGCCCAGCAATCGGACGCAGCGCCTGGGCGGCCTGGGACGAGGTCTGAATGTCGGTGATGCCATGGGCATGTAGGGTAGCCGCCGTCGTCAGCACAATGCACAGCGCGATCAGATTGGAGAAGGCCATGCCTGACCATGTATCCAGACGAATGCGCTGTAGCTGGAACGGGGCCTCCCGTGGAGCGCGCTTCAGGGGATGAGCATGCGGATCCTCTTTTTCGTCCTCCACTTCCTCCCCCGCCTGCCAGAAGAACAAGTATGGACTGATCGTCGTGCCGAACACGGCGACAACGACGGTAAGATAGTCGCGGGTGAACGAGATCTGCGGAATGACCAGGTGCAATCCCACATCCGCCCACGGAACGCGCACGGCAAACAACGTGGCGACATAAGCGAACAGGGAGAGACTCAGCCATTTGAGCACGGATACGTAACGCGAGTAGCGCATGAATATTTCGAGCAGCAGTGAAATCGCCGCGAACAACGCGACGTAGAGCAGGAGCGGCCCGCCGATCAGAAGCCTGAGCGCGGCGCCCATCGCGCCGAGATCCGCACCCAGATTGATCGTGTTGGCGATCACCAGCAGGCCGACCAGGAGATAGAGCGCGGAGCGAGGATAGTGCTGTTTCAGATTTCCGCTCAGGCCGCGGCCGGTCACGCGACCGATTTCTGCGCTGACCTGCTGGATGGCGCACATCAAGGGAAATGTCAGAAGCAGCGTCCAACCCATGTTGACGCCAAACTGGGCGCCCGCTTGCGAATAGGTCGCGATACCGCTGGGGTCGTCGTCCGAGGCGCCGGTGATCAGACCGGGACCCATGATCTCGCGAAGCTTCGGCCACTGCGGTTGCTTCACGGCCGCATGCGAAGATTTGGTCACGCCCCCTCCGTCATCGATCAGGTCAAATAAAGCTCGCGCACCCCGCGCCAAATGAGAACACCGGCGTGGACTTGGCGATCCTGCGACAGGGAACGTCGAACGCACGCGAGACGTTTATTTCCCGTATCTTCAACAGAAGGAACCATCATGGACAAGGATCGCATCAAAGGTACCGGCGACCAGGCCAAGGGCGCCATCAAGACAGGCATAGGCAAAGTCACCGGCGACGAAAAGCTGAAACAGGAAGGCCGCGCCGACAAGATCAAGGGAAAGGTCGAAAATGCTGTCGGCGGCGTAAAAGATGCCGCGCGGGATTTGCGCGACCGCCATTAAACTTCAGTTTCGACGGCAACGGCCATGCGGCCGAAACGACCTTTCCCCCCGAGGTTCGGGGAGGAAAGGTCTTCATCGAATTTCCCGGATTCCGACTTTTCCTGGACGCCGACGCGCCGACGAGGTGTCCACCTCCAACTGAGTAACTCACCGCACTCACGGTCGTCGCCGCCCTCGCCCGCGGCAAACCAGGCGATTACAGCGCCAGGCAGACAAAAGTGCGTCGCAGCTTAGAGACGCGCTTCCCGGTCGTCCTCGATCCGCGCAAAAATGGCGGACGCAACGCAGACGATGGCGCCGAACAAGAGCGAGAAGGCGATCCACAGGCTCGCGTAGCTCGCAGCTTTGCGCACGATATCGGCGGCCTTGCGGGTCTTTTCCTGAACATCCTTCTGCAACGCGTCAACTCTCTGTGCTGCGGCGTCGCGCGGCATGGCGGCACGCGCGGAGGTTAGAGCGACGAGGCGGGCGCGGTCGTCGGGTGCGAGCTCTTCGCCGCGCGTGAAGCCCGTCTCCAGAAGGCGTCCCGCCTCCACGCGCGCCTTGTTGTCCGCATCGCCGCCTGAGGTCGAACCCGAGCCATCGGCAGGCCGGAACAGCTTGTCGACGAGATAGGCCGCGGGACCGGAAGTGTCGGATTTTGCGCCGCGCGCTCCATAGAGCGAGGCCGTTGCTGCGCCGCCCACACTGGCAGCCAGTCCGGCGAACCCAACTACCGCCAGCGTCGCGAGAACCGCGACCGCCCAGGCGATCAGACCGTGTGCGCCAGCGCGGAAGTCTTCCTGCGCCCGCGATTCGAGTTCCGGACCGAGCAGCCGGCCCGCCACGTGCCCGCCGATCGCGAAACCGAAAGCCTGCGCGACGAAAAAATAGATCGCTCCGCCGGTGAGAAAAGACGGAACGGCCGCAGCGCCCTGGGTCATGGGGCGGACCAGCAGGAGTCCGAATCCCGAGCCCAGCATCAAAAGGAAGAAGGTGACGGCTGTGGCGGCGATACCCCCTGCAAACGCCAATCCCCACGAGAAGCGGTAGCCGCTATCGGGGGCCCCCTGATCTGCGATCACGACGGTATCGGTCATGGCTGTTCCCCCGCCTCCTCACGCATGTCCGATGATGAGCCAGAGGATGATGATGATCGGAATGGGAATGCCGATCAGCCAGAGCAGAATGGAACGCATGGTTTCCCCCGATGTTGTGCCGGGTGAAACGCATATCCGGCGTCAAGCGTTCCTTCTCCGCCGCACCGTCTGGGTGCTGCGGTGGAGTAGGTTGGAAATAGATCATAGGGGCGATCCGTTCCTGTCAACGCCGTACTTCGTTCGAATCCGAACATAGCGCCTCTTGACCTTTCATCCGAACAGGCGCCGCAACTCCGCCTCCGGCGCGCCATAGGATCCGTTTGAGATTTCCTCCAATCCCCCGCGGTCGAGGATGGTGATGACGCCGCGCTTTGTTTCGACAAGACCGGCTCTGGCCCACTGGTTGAGCGCGACTGTGACACCGGTCCGGCGCACACCAAGCATGATGGAAAGAAACTCGTGGGTGAGGTGGATGTCGTCCCCATCTACGCGGTCATGCGCCATCAGCAGCCAACGAGCAAGGCGCTCCAGGAGCTTGTTGCGTCCGTTGGCCAGGGCGGTATGCGCCGTCTGGATAACGAAGGAATGCCCGTAACGCAGCAGGGCGCGGCGCAACGTGGCGCTTTGTTCCATGCTCGCGCGCAGCTTGCCGGCGCTGATGCGCCGTCCGTCGCCGGCCATTTGCATGAACGTGTCATTCGGAGAACGGTCCGTCTCCATGATGACTGCCAAACCCGTTAAGCCTTCCCGACCGATGATCCCAACCTCGATTCCTTGCTTGCCGGAATTCCTCGTGACCACGGAAGCGATACCGTGATCGATGAAATAGACGTGGTCGATCCGCCGGTTATGCGTCTCCAACTGCTTGCGGACTGGAAGATCGACGGCCTCCAGGTGAGGTTCCAGCAGACTGAAATCCGTCGGCGAGAGGCTCGCGAGCGGGTGGTTTACTATATCGCCGCGAATGAAATTTTCCAGCATCGCCTTTTCCCCTGGCCCGAAGGGCTCTCAACCGCCGCCCGCTCTTTAGGGAGACGATGCCGCAAAGCTCTGTCAGTATCAAATACCCGCTCTGTGCGGTTTCGTACATAAAACGCAGAACGGACCCCTTGCCACGCATACAAGGTGAGGGGACTGTGGAACCGAACTGTCCCCTTCACCATGGGAGGAACGACATGGGCGATATAGGTCAGTCGGAGGGACAGCTGAAGCAATCCATCAAGGCCCCCGCTGCGCCCCACGATCATGAACAACGCAAAGCGCTGGCCCGCGGGTACCGTTTTCGCGCCGAAGTATCACGGATGATATCCGAGGAGGTAGTGCTGGAGGAAACGCGCACAACATTGCGGGGACTCGCGGATAATTATGACTTTATGGCATCGACATTGGAGAATATGCAGACGTCAGATGGCCAGGAGTAATACACGATCTCCCAAACGAGCGTCTGCGAAACGGGCGATGGGATTTGCCAAGCTGTGAAAGTGTTTGTGCAGTTGCAATAGCCGCGCCGTCATAAGCGCGTTACGTTCTGTTTCAAACAAGGGGGCTGGGATGGATGATCGCGTCGAGGATTTCGCGCAAAAAGCCATGAGGGCTCGTTTGTCCGCTTCGAAGGCCGAGGACGAAGTTGTTAGGTCACAGTGGCTTATGATAGCGGAAATGTGGGGTTGCTGGCGCGGGAGTGCCAGGACATTTCGCGAATGCGCAAAAAACTACGCTAGGTCGGAATGGTATGGGCGGCCGGGCGTGAGAGGGTGGATTATGCCCGGTCGCCACTCGCCAACGGGCCATAGAATTCCATCGGCGCAGGAAAGCACGCTGAACATTGAACCTGAACAACACACGGTAGTTCACAACTATGGTTTGAAGAAGCGCATCCGACCTGCGGTCGGACGGCGCCCGGCGCGGACTACATCCCCTTGTCGAGCGCCTCCGCCTTTGCAAGGTGCATCTTGATCTTCTTCAGGGTATTGCGTGCCCAAAGCCTGAGACTCCGCTCGTCGCCGCTTTTCGCATAGTCCTCGAAGAGGGAGACCGCGTCCTTGTGGCCGCTCACCTGGCTGCTCATGTAGTCGGAGTCGAAATCCTTACCCTTTTCGCTTCCGAGCTTGTCGAGCGAATCCGCGTGCGACTGATCGACGAGGTTGTTGGCTTTGTGCTTGCCGTCGGGACCCGGCGCGATTTTCGCGTCAATATCCGCCTGCGACATACCCGAACCAATCAAAAGGTGTTTTGTCGTCAGCGAATGGTCGTGAATCATCAATTTCGCGAAAGCCTTGACCTTGGCATTCTCGCTCTGGCCGAGCGCGATCTTTGACGAGGCGATCTCGAAGGCGTCGCTCGTCATCGCCTTGTGCCTGAAGTCGTCGGCGCCCGGAGTCGCCAACACCGCACCTGTTGAAACGGCGAGCGCCAGGGCCACGTCGGCCATCTTGCATTTCATGAAGTCCTCCCATTACGGCGTTTCCTTAATACGCAGGAACACCGCGTTGATTGACGCGACGTTACGACTCGAGCGGTATCTTATAATAAGCATACGATCGCTTACGGATCTCGCCAAACCGACCGTCGTGCTTTGTCAGGTCGTCGAGGCTGCAGCTTGGCGCTTTGTCGAGCACGTCTTTTGATAGGGGAACGACGTATCCGTCGCGGGCTTCGCTATAGTCCAGCATCGACCATGGCACTGGATAGTACTTTTCGCCCATACCAAGCAGGCCGCCGAATCCCAGCGCCGCGAACATGATTCGATCGGTTTGCTTGTCCAGAACCACGTCTTCGACGTGACCGATTTTATCGCCCTTCGGATTGTACACTGCGGTTCCTTTGACCTTGGAGGCCAGGATGGCAGTCGTGTGTCCACTTGCTGTTGTCATTGAGGAGCTCCCAACACGTCGTCAACGTAAACGCGGTGTTAGGTCGTGCGTTCCTTTGTCTCAACTGAGCACGATGGATTATCGATGCGATTGTTTTGGCGGGTCCCGATTCATCCCATTGAACAACACAAAGGTTTAGATCGGTCGCGCGCGAGTATCCTAAGAGTGTTTGGGTGAAACGGTTATCGCTCTCGGGAATTCGCGTCGAAATTGGGGTTGCCGCCGCCAGAGGAACTTCGTTGGCCGACGCGTAGCCTTTCCCCCGTGGTGAATTTGCCTGCCCCTTGTGGTTACGGGATTCACACATCGTTTCGGCTGGAAAATTCGACTCGGCACCAATCACTTAGCGACCCCATGGAGCAACAGCACTGACACGGCCACGGAGGGGAAGCCGCAGAAATCACGGATTTTCCATCAGGGCGGAGAATATTTCGGAGAGATCTGCGCATACCGTAGCCCAAAAGGGGCAGACAATTTCCCTTCGTGAACGGGTTCGCGGATAGCCGCTACAGCGCAATCTCCCAGGTGCAGATCAGGCCTTCGGGACGGTATTCAATCTCCACGCCGCTTAGCGATTTTTCGATCAGCTTCGAACCGAATCCCTTCCGCTCCGGCGGCGCGACCGGCGGCCCGCCGCTTTCGCGCCAACAAAGCCTGACGCAACCGGAGCCGTCGTCCAATTCCCAGTCCAGCTGAACCCGGCCGATTCCATTCGACAAAGCGCCGTATTTTACCGCGTTTGTCGCGAGTTCGTGCAGGACCATCGCCAGCAGGAGCGATTTGGTGCTGTCGAGCCACGCATCGCCGAACCCCGAGGCAACGACGCGTTCCTGTTTCTGTTCTTCGAACGGCTTCAGCGCAGCTGCTACGACGTCACCGAGCGACAGCCGGTTCCAGCTTTCTAGCGTCAGCAGGTCATGCGCGCTTCCGAGCGCGCTGAGGCGCGCGTTGAACGCCGAAAGCTCGGCCGCCGACGCGCCGCGCAATGTCTGCATCGCAAGCGCCTGCACCGTCGCCAGCGTGTTCTTGATGCGATGCTTCATCTCGTTCAGAAGCAAGCTTTGCTGCTGCTGCGTACGCCTGCGTTCGCTAATATCGCGCGCAATCTTCGATGCACCCACGATTCGCCCATCGCCGGTCCGGACCGGAGATACAGTGAGCGATATGTCGATCAGGCCGCCATCCTTGCGCATGCGGACCGTTTCGTAATGGTCGACGCGTTCGCCGCGTCGAATGCGCTCAATGATTTCGGGCTCCTCGTCGATGCGGTCTTCGGGAATCAGAATCGTAATCGGTTTGCCCATTGCCTCCTCGGCCGTGTAGCCGAAAAGACGTTCCGCGCCGGAGTTCCAGCTCTTGATGACTCCATTGAGGTCCTTGCTGATAATGGCGTCGTCGGAGGACTCGATGATGGCGCTGAGACGTTCGGCGTATTCGTCCGCGCGTCTACGGTCCCCAACATCGATCAGCATGTTCACCGCGCCCAGGAACAGCCCGGACGCGTCGTAGAGGGGAGTCGGATACGGAACGAAGGCGACGCGGCTGCCGTCGGGGCGTTCCGCGATCGCTTCCTCACCGCGAACCGGCCGCCTTTCCCGGATCGCAATGGCCATCGGGCATTCGTCATGGCGCATCGGGCGGCCATCCGGCCAGAACAGCTTCCATGAGCCGCACCATGAGCTGGTCCCCAGTGCGGGCCGGTGCCCCCAGAGTTCTGCAGCAGCTTCGTTGTAGTAGGTTATCCGGCCGTCCGGATCGGTGATATAGAGCGCGGTCGGAAGGCTATCCAGGATATTGCGGAAGTAGTCGTCTCCGCGGGAGAAGGACTCGGCGACACGCGAGATGAAGTTGCCTCCACGGGTCCAGGCCGTTGACGTGGCTTCGCCTGCAATGCTCATTGGACGCCTCGCCTTGCAGCCCGAAATGTCGAACCGCAATTGAGCGCTTGGCGATGCCGGATCGGCCCGGCGCGCAGACGGTCGCTCTTGATTCTGGCCACGGAATCCCTCGTCACCAGACGCATCCCCGCCAATAACGCAGAAGTTGTGTATTGGATCAACAATATCTTGGATGACAAGGGCGGGTCTGCGGCAGCGGAGAATCCGGACCGCTGCTGGTGAAGCTGTGCGACGGCGTCCATCCGGGTAACATGCACGTATGCCTCTCCCCCAGAAGGCCTCTGTGAAATGACCTACACCAAGAGCACGGACGGGCTGCGCATCGCTTATGAGTCGGTGGGGCAGAGCGAACCTGTCCTGCTGGTGCATGGTTTCGCGTCGAGCCGGGCCCAGAATTGGAGAGCGACGGGCTGGTACGAAGCGCTGACCGGCGCCGGCCGAAGGGTGATCGCGGTGGATTGCCGCGGTCACGGGGAAAGCGACAAGCCGACGGATCCGGCGCTCTACGATTACATGCTGATGGCGGGCGATCTGCTTGCCGTGCTCGATGCGGAAGGCATCGGTCGGGCGGACGTCATGGGCTATTCGATGGGGGGACATCTGGGCCTCATCGTCCTGATGGAGCATCCGGAGATTCTTCGGCGCCTGGTCGTCGGGGGAGTGGGCGAAACCTACCTCCATGGCGCTTCTCGTTCCCGTTTCGCGATCGCGGACGCACTGCTCGAGCCCGATGCATCCCGCATTATCGATCCCGTGCAAAAAAGCTTCCGCGCTTTCGCCAACCAGCCGGGCAAGGACCGCAACGCGCTGGCGGCCTGCATGCGTGGCGAGCGGAAAGTCTATTCCGCGGCAGAGTTGGCACTCTCGACGCGCCCCGCTCTCATTCTGTGCGGAGCGAACGACACGATCAGCGGACCTCCAGGCCCGCTCGCCGCAGCGCTGCATGACGGCCGCGCCGTAACGATCCCCGGCCGCGACCACATGAGCGCGGTGGGCGACAAGCGAACCAAGGAGGCCGCGCTCGCATTCCTCGCGGCGCCAAAATGAGCGCGGCTGATGCGCTAAAATTCAATCGTTTGTATATTGCGCGCGTTGGCCCCCTCCGCCTCGCTGCGCTNNCGCTCGGCACCTCCCCCGCGCAAGCGCGGGGGAGGAAACGAAAACGCGAGGAAATGAAAGCTGCAAGCGCGTCTCGCCCATTCCTTTCCTCCCCCGCGCATTTTCGCGCGGGGGAGGTGCCCCGAAGGGGCGGAGGGGGCAAGCGCTTCGGCGAGAACGTGCTTCGTGGTAGGCTTCCTCTAACTCTTTTGGTTGGTGGCGATGATGAGGGCTGTTTTAATCTTGATTGTGGCGGCTCTGCTGAGCGCACCGGCTGCGGCCGAGGGCCCTGACTTCCTCAGACCAGAGCCAACCATCCACGTGACGCCCAACCAGCCTTGCGACATGACTTTCCCGTCCGCCGTTCCTGTCAGATGTTGGAAGGGGCAACAGTTCGTAGTTCTCCCGATCGACCCGGAACTCCGGAGTTACGGCTACCAAATGTTCTTAAAAGGGGGAAGCCAACTCGAGGCGGCATCATACGTAGAACTGGCCGGCAAAGTGGTGACGGTGACAGACGTCAGTTGGAAGTCCGACGCCGTGAATCCCGACATGAGCACATGGGCGATTGCTTTTCGCGCCGACAACACTGGAGAGACATTTACAACGAGGGCCACCATCCTGCCGAACAAATCTCCCGACGATGCCATCGTCGATCATCTCGCCTCTATGAGAGACCTGCTTGCCGCGCGCAGTGTGTTTTCTGGAAAAACGTTTTGGATGAAGGCCGGCGAGCTTCCTCAGACGGGAGAAAACGGACAAATGGCATCGCGCGGAATTGTCCATTTCAGGGAATTTGTCCCTATATCGGTCGAGGCTGTCGTGGCAAGCTACGATCACGCGCAGCCAGCCAGGATCGTATTGAAGAACGGCGCTGGGTCTGAGGGGTACTTCTATCTTGCGATGTCCGGTACAAACGGCGGAGTTGTAGCTGATCCCGAAAGTGTCCTAGCAACAACCGACCCAAAGGTCGGCCACAATTGGTCGCCAAAAGTGTGGGCAGCGATCGAAGATGGAGACGTTTTTGTAGGGATGACCAGCGAGCAGGCAATGCTGAGTTGTGGAAAACCACGCGACGTAAACAACACAATAGTCAGACGAACGGCTGAACAACAATGGGTCTACGGCGCCCACAACTATCTGTACATTGAAGATGGCCGCGTCTCAGCGATACAAAACTAGGGCACCTTTCGCGACACGAGTGCAACGACTCTGCCGATAATTGCTAAATCATTTTCCGGGACCTCATCGGCTTTGTAGACCGGGTTATCCGAGATAATTCGGACCATCCTTTGATTCAGCACGCATCAAAGACGCGGATAGCGTAGATTCCCTCCCGAGATAGCCTCTCTTTACGCGCCCCGTTGCGACTTGTCTTTTTCGTTCGCCGAGCGGATCGCGGCGCGGATACGCTCCCATTCGGAATCGCCGAGCTTCGCGAGCGAAGCGAAATTGCCTCCCGTTGCGAGATGCAGGCCGCCATCGATGGCGACGGTCTGGCCGGTCAGATAGTCGCAGCCATCCGCCATCAGAAAGATCGCGAGATTGGCAAGCTCCGGCATCTGTCCGACCCGGCCCATCGGATTGACGGCGCCGCTGTCGCCGCGCGCAGCTACATCCGGATTGAGCCGCTCCCACGCTCCCTTGGTCGGAAACGGGCCGGGCGCGATCGCATTGAGTCTGATTCCGTGCGGCGCCCATTCCACCGCCAGTGACTTGGTCATGATGTTGAGCCCGGCTTTCGACATGGCGGACGGCACCGTGTAGGGCCCGCCGTTCCAGATCCACGTGGTCAGGATCGAGATCACGCTGGCGCGCGTGCCGCATTCGATCCAGCGCTTGCCGCAGGCCAGCGTCACATAGAAGGTGCCGCGGAAGACGATATCGGAGATGGCATTGAAGCCGCGCGGACTGAGGTCTTTCGTCGGACTGATGAAATTGGCCGCCGCGTTGTTGACAAGCCCGGTCAGTGCGCCGCCATCCGACCAGATTTGCGAGATCATCTCGTCCACCGCTTCGGGGCCCCGGATATCGCAAGCGACCCCCTTCACCTGCGAGCCTGTTTCGGCGGAAATCCGTTTCGCGGTCTCCTCGACCACGCTCGCACGCCGCCCGCAGATGTACACGGCCGCGCCGAGCTTCGCGTAAGCCTCAGCCATGACTTCGCCGAGCCCTGTTCCGCCGCCGGTGACGAGAATACGCTTGCCCGCGAACAGGCCATCCCGAAACATGTTCATCAACCGTCACTCCCGATAGAAAGATTCAGCGCAGAGGACGCAGTGGATGCGCGGAGGACGCGGGAAAAGGAAAATAGCGCGCGAAGCGCGCGAGAAATTCCCCCGCGTCCACTGCGCATCCACTGCGTCCTCTGCGCTAAAATGTTTTCACTACCCCTCCCACATCCTGTGCAGGTTGGCGATTACGAATTGGAGGCGGGTGCGGTTCTCCCAACTTACATTGTAGCCTTCGAGCGCGCTCACCTCGTTCAACGTGTAGAGCAACTCGCGATGCATCTGATTGGGGATCACGCTCTCCATGAAAGTGAACATCGAGAGCCGCTGGCCCGAAGTAACCGGTGCGACTTCGTGGAGAGTCGTCGACGGATAGAGAATCATCGAGCCCGGCTCGCCTTTGAAGGAATGGCGTTCACTGCCGAGATGGATCACCAACTCCCCGCCTTCATAACTCGCGGGCTCGCCGATGAAGAGCGTGGCCGAGACGTCGGAACGCAAGGGGCCTGTCGGAAGCTGGAGGAACGGCGCATCCGCATGCGGGCCGTAATTCATTCCCGGCTCGTAGCGCGACAGCAGCGGCGTGGCGAGACGCTTGGGAAATGCGAAATTCCGAATCTCGTCATTGCGCATGATCGCGGCGCCCGCGAGCTGGCCCACCCGCGCGGCTTCGGGCTGGACCGGATCGGCCTGCAGATTCTTTTTGGCGAGATTGTGCGGATTGGATTGTCGGCCGTCGACGAATTTCAACCCTTTCGCTGCCTCGCGAATCTGCCCGATCTCGGCGGTATTGAGCACGTCCTTGACGAAGAGAAACATAAGAGCCCTGCAAAAAAACGTGTCATGGCCCGCGCGAGCGGGCTACCCAGATGAAACCGCGCGGATTTCATAATTGAGCGCGCCGACGCGCGCCTGCTGGGTGGCCCGGTCAAGCCGGGCCATGACAATAGTGGGATATGCGAGGCGCGCCAAATTTCACCGCCATCTTGCCGCACACGGAGCCGGGCAGCGATAGTGCCGCTTCATGCTCGCTCCCGCGGAAACGCAATTGCCTTTGCTTCCGGCTCCGTTTGCCGGGTGGTTTGCCGCGCGCGGCTGGGAACCCAGGGCGCATCAGCTCGCGCTGCTCGACCATGCGGCGCGCGGGGATTCGGTCTTGCTCGTTGCGCCGACCGGCGGGGGAAAGACGCTTGCCGGATTTCTGCCGAGCCTGATCGAACTCGTAGCGCTTCCGGCGCGCCGCAAGCCGGCGCTGCACACGCTCTACATTTCGCCGCTCAAGGCGCTCGCGGTCGACGTTTCGCGCAACCTGGAAACGCCGGTTGCAGAGATGGCATTGCCCATCCGCATCGAGACGCGGACCGGCGATACGCCTCCTTCGCGCCGCCTGCGACAGCGCCATGTCCCACCCGATATCTTGCTGACGACGCCGGAGCAATTTGCGTTGCTTCTCGCCAATCGCGACTCGCGGCAGCTGTTTGCGAGCGTGCGCGCGGTTGTGCTCGACGAGTTGCATGCCTTTCACAATACGAAGCGCGGCGACCTGCTTGCCCTCGGGCTGGCGCGCCTCGCACATTTCGCACCGGGACATCGGCGCATCGGATTGTCCGCGACAGTCGCCGATCCCGCGCCGCTGCAACGTTACCTGGTGCCGCAGCAAGCGGACGGCGAGCGGCGCGCGAGTCTGGTCATCGGCGCGGCGGGCGCGCAGCCGGAGGTCTTGATCAGCGCATCGGATTCTTATGTACCCTGGGCGGGCCACCTCGCCATTCACGCCATGCCAGACGTGATGAATGCGATTCGGGCGTCGAAAACTGCGCTCGTCTTCGTCAACACGCGAAGCCAGGCGGAGCGCACCTTCCAGCATCTGTGGCAGCTCAACGACGAGAACCTGCCCATCGCGCTACATCACGGTTCGCTGGCGCCCGAGCAGCGGCGCAAGGTGGAGGCCGCGATGACGCGCGGCGATCTGCGGGCCGTCGTCTGCACCTCGACGCTCGACCTGGGCATCGATTGGGGCGCGGTGGATCGCGTGATCTGCATCGGTGCGCCGAAGGGCGCGGGGCGTATTGTGCAAAGAATCGGCCGTGCCAATCACCGCCTCGACGAGCCGTCGCGCGCGCTGCTGGTGCCGGCGAACCGGTTCGAGGTGCTCGAATGCGAAGCCGCGCGTGACGCGGTCCTGGCAGGTGAGCTGGACGGCGAGCAGTTGCGCAAGGGCGGTCTCGACGTTCTCGCGCAGCACGTAATGGGCGTCGCCTGCGCCGCGCCGTTCGACGCGGACGCGCTCTACAACGAAGTCATTTCCGCCGCGCGCTATCGCGCCCTCTCGCGGAAGGATTTCGACGACGCGGTCGATTTCGTCGCCACCGGCGGCTACGCGCTTAAGCGCTACGACCGCTATGCAAAGCTCAGGCGCACGCCGGAAGGATTGTGGCGGCTTGCCCATCCGCGCTTGGCCCAGGCCTATCGGCTGAATGTCGGCGTGATCATCGAGGAGCCGATGCTCGATGTGCGGATGCAGGCCAAAGGCAGGCCCACCGGCGCCGGCGGCCGCGTGCTGGGCCGCCTCGAAGAATACTTTCTCGAGCAATTGGTGCCGGGCGACACCTTCGTCTTCGCAGGCCAGGTGCTCGAATTCCGCGGCATCCGGGACACATCGGCCTTCGTCACCAAAAGCAGCGACACGGAGGCCCACATCCCGTCCTATATGGGGGGCAAGTTTCCGCTCTCGACTTTTCTCGCCGGCCGCGTGCGCGAGATGCTTGCCGATCCGCGCGCCTGGGGCCGGCTTCCCTTTCCCGTCGGCGAATGGCTGCGCATCCAGGATTGGCGCTCGCTCATTCCGCAGCCCGGGCAATTGCTGGTCGAGACGTTTCCGCGCGGCTCGCGGGAATTTCTCGTTTGCTATCCCTTCGAAGGCCGCCTCGCGCACCAGACGCTCGGCATTGGCCCGGTCGCCGCGCGCCAGCATCGCGCG
>PKWC01000208.1 GCA_003131925.1 Alphaproteobacteria bacterium
GACTTTGAGAGAAAACTGATCGCCGCCCAGGACACCGACAAAGGCCGACAAACACGTAGGGATGCTGCCGGTCTATCCTTCGTCAGCTCGCTCGACAATAACGGCAACCGCCCGCCGCCCGAGCACTGTGAACATCGCGCCCCGTGCCCGCTCTGCGGCCTCAAGAGACGCATACACGTAGCTCTCTATCTGTTCCGTGCCTGCGCCGAAGAGGGCGAAGGTCCATTCAGCCCCGCAGCACTCGACCTCGCCAATCCAAAGTTCCGAGTTGGCGAGTTCGTCGATGGGCTCGGTAGCGCGGGTGATTCGCGATCCCAACATTGCTAATCTTAGCACGTTACGCGGGTTTAGGTACTGTCCGAATTAGGACAAGCGAGAAAGGAAATTAGGGCGACTATGCCCAAGTTGACGGATTAGTCCAAGCGGGTATGCGCGCTTGTCTCATCCTAACCTTGGCATGGTTTTTTTGTTTCGCGATGGCGGGGACGGCGCGGGCGTCAGTCGTCGTTGCTCCACACGGCGCTTCCGGCTGGCTCCTGCGTCCGGCGCTGGGGATCAATTTTGTTGCAGAAACGGCTCGTATGAGTGACTCCCCAGATGTCATCGTACTCGACGTAACCGAAGCAATAATGCGCGGCTGTATGTGCCGAGAAAAAAACGTGGACGGCTTGTTGGGTGGCGCTGGCAAATCCTGGTGGCACAGCGGAATTTTTAGCCACCGTTTCCGCTGCCGAATAATCGGTTGCATCACCAGCCGGTTCAGTGAGGGTAAAACCACAAGCAATTCTTTTGATGGTGCCAGCGGTTTTACCTTGATTGGTGAGACCAAGCGGAGCCCGAGTTCGTCCGTCATTGGTAACGAGAATGCCATCTGTAATGACTCCGGTGTAAATCCTAGCACGCTCAACGGCCCGCATATTCGAGTTGCTGGCGGATATCGTCAGCCAACCCACCACGACAAGACAGTACGTGAAGAAAATCAAGGCGAGATCAGAAACCCTCGTTTTGCACAGCGCAACGTCGGGAATGGATTGTATTTGTTCTTCGGTGGAACTGTTGCTGCCATTCTTGGCTTCGGTTCGATTGTTTGCGGCGTTGGGCGAATTGACAAAAAACTGAATTCGATAGGCGGGTGGGGATTGATTCTGTTTGGCGGGGTTCGTTTGCCCGCTTGGATTCATTTGCGCCGTCTTCGCTGGTCCGCTGGCTGAATTCTTGGGCATTGGATGATTGGCATGTCTGATACAGCCACCAACCAAAACCGCAGAATCCAATCAGACCAGCGCCAATTAGAATTGCGAACACAATTAGATAGCGGTTCCGGTCGGCCCATTGTTTCAGCATCCTCGAATAGCCTCTCCGAAAATATCGGGATTGAGCCGATTATTATGCCCCCATGCCAAGGACGGAGGTATCCCCGCTCGGGACAGGCCGACGCTCAATCCCTGATTCCAACAAAGATATGCACCCATTTTTTGTCAAACTCCGATTTCATATCAGCGTCTTTGTTCGCTGACGCGCGACAAGGAATCCCTGTCCCTAGAATTCCATTAAGGAGTGCGAGCACCGGAGCCGTCAGGGTTGATCTAGAAGATTCCGCAATTTCGATAGAACAGCCGCTTAGCGTCTGCATTCCAATTTGCGGTTTTCCCGGTGGCGTGAACACGAGCGCCCCCAAAGCAGGCGCAGGCTTCCAATCCCAGCCCGCTTTTTGGAGAACATCAGCCAATTGGAACTCAAAATTCATCGCGTCCGGGTCTTGCATCAAAAAAAGGTCGAAAGGAGTTTTTGCAAACGGCTTAAGCTTTTCGACCAGTCCAGCCGCTTGCTCTGGGGTGAGTACCCTATGGGTAATAATCGCTCGCATTTGGCCTTGCATTTGGCGCTCGGAATTGAGCGTGTCCGTCATGCTTGCAGAGGTCTTGCCCGCGGTATCGGCGGCACTGGCCGCCTTGCCAGCGCTGGCATCCACGCTACTCAAAGCGGTCTGTAGCTTTGCCTGCTTGGTGTTCAGGCCATTAATTGCGTTGGTTGTCCGCGTCTGTTGCTGTTCAGCGAACGTCTTGAAACTTGAGAAGGCGGAATCCATTTCGCCTTCCTTATGCGCGACGAAGTTTTGCAGGCCGCCGAATTTGTTGGCAATGGCAACGGCTTCGGCCGTCGCGTCTCTAGCCCTTTTATCTAGCTCGCCTTGCGCGGCCGCGTTGTTCTTGCGCAAGTCAGTTTCTATAGAGGCTGTTTTAAATTCGGCCCAAAACTCGAATCCAAGCGCTATCGCAACTACGCCGCCACCCAGCAGTGTCAAAATCGCGTGGAGTGGTAGCTTTTTTCCTTCTGCACGATCCTCAATTATTTCTAGAATTGTTGCCACGACCTCAACAAAGACGCCAAGGGTAATTGCAACAGTCGCTATTTGGAGAACAAACGCCCAAAAATCAGACGTTCCTTCCAGCGACCAACGCGACGCGGACAATGCTGCAAGCGGGTCCGTGTGCAACACTGCACGGTGGATCGTGTTAGCGGCGACGCTAATGCTGTGCGCGTTTGGGGGCATGTGGGCACGCCGTTTTGACCCCCGTAGGGGGTGACTTCTAGCCGGTTTCGTGATTCTTTTGTGGACGAATCGCTCTGGGGTGAGAGCCGTGCGATTCCGTGGCTGGCTGCCTATGGCCGCCAAAATGCTGCCGAATCAATGGGTAGCATGTTGGCGGAGGTTTTGCCATGCCCGAAGTTCTGAGCCAGTCTGCACCGGCAATCCGAGTTGGCAACTCGGCAGGAACCCCGCTATTGCGGTCCCCTATGCGGGATCGAGACGTTCGGGAAGCCGTACGAAGGCGGCTACACAGCCAATATGGCTCTGACCCCCACTCCAGAATCGTTGAGGAAATGGGCGTTTGGTCTGGGTCGGTCAGAATTGACCTTGCCGTAATCAACGGCGAGCTTCACGGCTTTGAACTCAAAAGCGACCGGGACACGCTGGAGCGTCTTCCCTTCCAAGCTGATCTATACAGCCGCGTATTTGACCGAGTTGAATTGATTGTGGGCGCCCGACACGCAGCGAAGGTGACCAGGATCGCCCCTCCGTGGTGGGCAATCAGCGTTGCGACGATCACGGATGGGGTCGTACTTCTCCGACCAATGATCGGTTATCCCGGCGACAAGAACCCCAATCCTGAACCGTATCTCGTAGCTCAGCTTCTGTGGAAAGACGAGGCTATTGCCGTTCTGGATGTCTATGGATTGGCAAAGGGATATCGTAGTAAAAATGTCAGACTATTGCACGAGCGCCTTGCCTCCTGTGTCCCGTTTGACGCCTTGGCGCGGCACGTAAGAGATGCTCTTAAACGGCGACCGGCTGATTGGCTAGGGAAGCAGAGTGCGGGTCAATTCAATGTGCCGATTGACGCCAAGCTGAACCCAATGCTCTAAGCCCTGCGGACTGGCCCCTGCAGTGATCGCATCGATGGTCTGATCCGCCCAACAATGCGCCAGCGGACCTCGCGCTGCATACTGATGAATTGAACTGGCGTGCCCTTTAAGCTGGGTGCCATATCAATACTTCCGTAGCCTGTAGTAGCGACTCCTCTGCAAATTAGAAACTCGGCAGGAAGTGTATAACGAGCGTTTATCGGGAATCCCCATTTTATACCCGATGGAGGCGGCGTGAAGGATACGGTTGCATAGTCACCGTAGCCAAGCCCGTAGGGCACATTGCCATGGATTGAATTCCAGAGCGCCCATTCATGGCGCGGCAGCGTATAACGTCCAGATGCGAATCCTTGGAAGTTCTCCGGCATCGATGCTCCGGCGATTGATACAGAGCGCCAATGAGCACCCATGTGCAGATTCTGAAACGCTTGTACTACAACCGCTCCAAGGTTCAATACATTTTGAACGTTATCAGCTACATCGGCAATTAGATCGGTGTCGTTTGGCGGGAACGGAAAATGGGCTTGCCATTGAGCGGCGTTGACCATTTGCGCCATGTCAACGCGAAGACAAACCCCTCTGTGATCCATGCCAACTACATGCGCGACCGCTGCCTGATACTGCTGAGGCGCTCCGAGTCTCGTTGCGGGAATCAACCGAAGACCGATAGCTCGACAAGCCGCCGCGATGTGAACCATCGGATGGTGTGCTCCGGCGGATGGTAATGCGCCAGCGTCCAGATAAAATTCTGCTTGGCCCCATGCCGCGGCGATATCATTTGCGACCACGTTTGGGGCGGCTACGGCGGGATGTTTCTTCGTTGCCTCTTTCCCGACGAACTGTTTCGGGGCCAGAATAAACAACGGCCTCACGTCAACTTTTGCCCGGGCCGAGAGCCGTTGCAACGCAACTCGCTCACCGCGCATCCACCGAAGAATAGGTACATATAGCGTTGGCACGGCTTGGCCCCGTCTACGAGTCGCACTCATGGTGTATCATAACCGGTTATAATTAGGCTATATTAATCCGTCCGGCCTCCCTTGATTACCGTGAACCATCCGCGGAATTGGCCGTGGTGGCGCGTGGATTGGATCGTGTCGGCGCGGTCAAGGTTCATCGGGTCTTCGGTTGTCGTGCCGGGCGGCCATTCGCCGTCCAATGCCGCTGCGATCAATTCGCTTATGCTCCAAACGTGATCCGTCACGCCCAGCTGCATCGCCGGGGTAATGCGCAGCGCCTCATGCACGCGGTAGAAATTGTAGTGCATTGCGTACAGGGCAACCGCGGCGCAATGATGTTCGAACTTCTTTGAGAACGCATTGGTGAGACGGGTAAAGCGCCGTTGCTGCATCCGCAGCGTGAGGTTTTGACGTTCGACGTAGGAGGTTGAAATCTCGCGCGGGTTGGGGTTCCTTGGGCATGGGCTTAGTATGAAGGTCTCTGGACATTGCGGGAGGGCGTTAGTGACGAAAGGAACAACCAAGCCGGGGTATGAGAATCCCAATCGACAGAGGGTTATTGCCGCCACCGGGTCGCGAGGGACTCACCCCAACCAGCGAAGTTACCGGCTGGAATGCTTGGTTTGCGGGAACGTCTATCTCGCGAACGGTTGCGATATTCACAATCGCCGCTGCCCGTCACACGACAGCGGAGCAGCGGGGGACGGAGCCTAAGAATTCAAACTGTAACAGTGCCCAAGGGGTAGTGGCCTAATTTGAATTTTTGGTTAGTCCAGGTTGGCGAGCCGCGGCACGAACTGAAAGCGCAGATGGGTACCGATAATTTCGACATGATCGATTTCGTACAGGGCTATACGTCGCACGATTTTCGAGTCAATATCGTGGGGTATGTCGCACTTCTTGATGTGAACACATGCGATGGGGAGCAGTGCTGTAATTCTTTTCGGTGCAGGCGCAACACGAGGTGCATTCGTCAACAGCGTCCCGCCGCCGCCAGTTGATCGCGATTTTTTTGAAATCGCCGGTCAGCTCAATGGTCGTGGAACGCGCCGTCTCGCAATGCGCGTAATCAAGGACGTGTTCAGCCTTTACAATCGCGTCAATGGCATAGGACTTGAGCAATACTACCGAGACGTCGAAACCCGAGCTGAAATCGGGAAGTTTGCAAAATCTAAGAACAAGCCGATGGACTGGCTCAGGCGGCAGACTGACCTTGAAGAACTAATTCGCCGCGTGATCCTTCACACGACATGCGATTCGGCCGATGGCTCTGCACATGTAAGTGCCAGTAAACTTCACAAAGAGGTTCTCAAGCATGTTCGTGAGGGTGATACTCTCATTACGTTCAACTACGATACAGTTATCGAAGAATCCCTCGGATCGAGCGCTCCAACTTGGACACCGGGAGATGGCTATTCCCTAGATGCAAGCGGGAAGACGCGCGGCTGGGCGAAGTCTTTCGTGGAGAATCGAAACCTTCGACACGGTGAATCGAGCCAGGTTCACCTACTTAAGCTGCACGGCAGTCTCAATTGGACGTTGTACAAAAACAATAAGGTTCGGCTCAAACCGAGACCGTACGTGGTTCGGGCACGACGTGGCGCGCCCGTCAGTGATAAGTGCTCGATTTTACCTCCAGGATGGCACAAACGCATTGACGTGAATCCTTATCGCCAGCTATGGCGAACGGCGCGGCTCAAAATGGAATCCTGTTCGGCGCTCGCGATCATCGGGTATTCGCTACCCGACACGGATTTGCTCGCGAGAGCGCTGTTTGCTGAAATAAGTCGATTGCGAGCGGCTCGAAAGCACTATCTAAAGCACCTCTATCTTGCTGATCCCGATGATACCGTTAGGGAGCGTCTATTGAATGTCTTCGTGCCTGCGCTGGGGCCGATGGGAAGGGTTTATCGGTACAAAGACATCGAAGAATTCAGCCGGGCGACCGGCTGGCCGAACAGAAGGAGCTAGGCTTTAAGCAGAATGTTTGATCACTCGCAGCCGAAGCGACGCCGTGATCAGCAAATAACCGAGCCGAAAACCTCTCCGCATCGCGTCCAAGCGCTCTAGCAGTCTGCTGAAAAACTCAGAGCTGAGCTTTGTTGGCGAAAGATCGGAATCGGCAAGACCATGCGCATGAATCATTCTTGCGGTTCTGGATTGTTTGGCGAAACCATATTGCTCTCCGCAAAGCCCAAAAAGCTTTTTCCGCAAACTGCTAGCGCAGGCACGATGCCAGCGTCTCGATCCGTGTAATAGGGGGAATTTCCCACGCCGTGGCGCGCCACACACTCTCGCCTGGGCGGGCAGCATTCTCGGACTGCCCGCGGTGCTCTCGGTCGAACAATAGCCATCCAGTGACTCTGACACAGCGGCCTAGCAAACGCTGTCGCAACGTGTCCGTCTCCCAGTCAACTCCTGAGCGCGCCATCGCGGCGCGCCAGCGTGGCGTCACCTCCACAATCACGTGTCTGCGTTCATCGTACGCGTCGGAGGGCGTCACTGTGAGATCGATATGGGTGTCGCGGCCGTGAGCGCTGCGTGCGTGACAGTTGGCGGTTTCAATGCCATATTTGTTTTAGCGAAAAGGGGGGACCATGAGAACACTTGGGATAACCGTTTCAACGGCATATGTCTTGGCGTTCACGAACGTCACAGCAAGTGCGGGCGGAAATATGTATTTGATCAGCATGGATGATCAGATGATGCAGGTGCTGAATCGAACGACGTTGAGTGACCAAGACGGATATAGGACTGGGTGGGTCACAACAATGTATGCCCGTCCAATCTACAGCGACAAGAAAGTGGGGTCAGTTGAGATCGCTCGGGTGTTGGACGAAGCGGACTGCAATAATAACCGACTTCGAACTATCGAACATGATATATACTCACTCGACGATGCGCTCATCGGTAAAGACAAGGTAGCTACGCACTGGCTTAGCGCTAGGGCTGACACTCTGGGAATGGGCGAATTGGACGTACTATGCGAACGCCTCTCCCCAGCGAAGGTTGAAGCACGCTCGATCCCGGACGCCCCGATTACCGTGATGCTTGACACTTACCGCAAGTGGCGACTCGCGAGGACCAAGAAAGCAGGCCACAAGTAGTAAGAGATCAAGCGCGAACTTGGCCATTCGACCAGCGGCTAAATAAACGAAGCTAAACGGGAAGGGAGGAGTTGTTGTCACAAAATGATCTTACTGACGGCTGGCTATTCATCATCAGTGGCGGGGCCTTCGTTGTATTGTTTCTGGCGTTCTCCATCTTCAAGGCTTTTATTCTGCGTGGTGTCAAGAAATACCAAAAAAAAAGCTACGGTTGCGAGTGTGGCTGTATGTTTAGAATAGATGAAGGTCTATCCGAGGAGGAGGCAGACTACCTAATTGGCAGACTGGATGGTGGGCAGCTCCCGCCCCGTTTTCTTAAGTACACCTGCGAAGGATGCAGCGCGTCGAAGCACCGCCTTAAGGGACCGAGCCAAGCAGAGGTGATTTGGCGCGAACCGGAAGCGGACAGGAGCCTGTAATGATCGCACCTTTCGATCTATCCGAGAGAAACTCCCGGCTCCCTGAATGCGAGAGGCATAGCGTCCCGTCAGGGGGGCGCTGGCATCCGGCAAACGTGGCGCGCGTCCTTCGGCGGTTACGGTCACTTTGCGCATGACCTATGGTCGGCGCGAAGGCACTGCGATATACCGTTGAGAACGAGTCCGGTTTGAGTTGGAAGGGGCTCGCCATAGGATTGCACATAAAGGCCAATGACCACACAACGACAACCAACTGCGAGACGTGCTGAGTTTCAAACCTCCCTTCCCGGCTTCTGTCCAATAGAAACTGCAATTTCGACGCTTGCTGTCGGCGGCGTCGAGCAACGTGGCGCAATTTTTACGCGCCGGGAGGTAGTCGAATTCATTCTCGATTTGGCCGGATATTCGGCCCGGACGCCACTTGCGCAACTGCGACTGCTTGAACCTTCGTTTGGCGCTGGTAATTTCATCTTGCCTGCGGTCGAACGCCTACTGGAATCGTTCCGCCTTCATTCCCGCAAGGGGGACCGGGCTGGAGAAGCTTTAACTGCTGCTATTCGCGCCGTTGAACTGCATGCCGACACGTTCGACAGAACGCGCGTGGAATTGAACGCACTGCTTCAGCTTTACGACATCGCCGAACGAGATCGAGCCCGTCTCCTCGATGCGTGGCTCGTCAGAGGTGACTTTCTCTTGACCGAATTTGCCGGACAATTCTCACATGTTATCGGCAATCCGCCCTATGTCCGGCAGGAACTAATTCCTGACGCGCTCATGCAGGAGTATCGCCGCCGCTTCGCGACGATCTACGACCGCGCCGATCTCTATATCCCGTTCATAGAACATTCGCTTGAACTGCTTGAGGAGAACGGCGTGGTCGGCTTCATCTGTGCGGACCGCTGGATGAAGAATCGCTATGGCGGCCCCCTGCGCAAGCTGGTTTCCGACCGTTTTCACCTGAAGTACTTCGTGGACATGGTGGACACCCCGGCATTTCACAGCGACGTAATTGCCTATCCCGCTATTGTGGTGATCGCAAACGAAACGCCAAGCGTTACGCGGGTCGCGCGGCGTCCCGCGGTAGATTCGAAGCACCTAACCGCCCTCGCCAAAAAAATGCAAACAGGCGGTGAGGCCATGAACGGGCACGTTCATGAAATCCCGAGCGTCGCCAACGGTGCAGAGCCTTGGGTATTGGAATCTTTTGATATGCTGGCCGTGGTCCGGCGCATCGAAGCGCAATTCCCGAAGGTTGAAGAAGCGGGTTGCAAGGTCGGTATTGGCGTTGCGACTGGGGCGGATCAGGTTTTCATCGGAAAGTTCGATGAACTCGACGTCGAGCCAAGCCGTAAGCTTCCCCTTGTCATGACGCGGGATATTCTCGACGGAACAGTTAATTGGCGCGGTTATGGCGTCATCAATCCGTTTGAAGACGAAGGCAAGCTGGTTTCATTGGCGCGTTTTCCGAAGCTAGCGCGCTATCTCGAAAAGCACGGCGACGCGATCCGCAATCGCCACGTTTCGGCAAAGAACCCAAACAGTTGGTATCGCACGATTGACCGGATTTATCCGGAATTAGCGTTTCGTCCGAAACTACTCATTCCTGATATTAAAGGGGACGCCCATGTCGTCTTCGAGGAGGGCAAGCTCTACCCGCATCACAATCTCTATTGGATGACGGCGAACGAATGGCATCTTCGCGCCCTGCAAGCAGTTCTGCTTTCCGATGTCGCGAAGCTTTTTGTCGGTATCTACTCAACCAAAATGCGCGGCGGCTATCTCCGATTTCAGGCGCAATATCTTCGCCGCATCTGCATACCTAGATGGGCAGATGTCAGTCTCACGCTGCGCAAGCGTCTCGTTCAAGCCGCAAAGCAGCGCAATTTTAGGGCCTGCAACGAGGCTGCATTCGAGCTCTACAGGCTTACATCTTCTGAACGCGCGGCACTAAACGGGTAATGTTCTGAGGGAGCATGGCACTTAATCTTGCAAACTATGAACAGCAGGCGCGCGATGCGATCAAGCTGTTTTGGGGAAATCGCGACGCTGCGCTTGAAAAGCAGAAGCTTGCCGGCCGCGAGGACGCCGGTGCTCGCGGTGCTGTCACCGGCGGCAAAAACATGGACGGCTTCGTCACGTTGGTCCGCGATCTGATAGTCGGCAACGGGCTAACGCATGCGTCGATCATGTTGCAAAGAAGTGTTCTCACGCTTCCGGGGTTTTTCCGTCCGACGAAGCTTTGGGACGTGCTGATCCTGAACGAAAAACGGTTGGTGGCCGCCTTGGAATTCAAGTCTCAGGTTGGACCCTCTTTCGGAAACAACACGAACAACCGAGCCGAGGAGGCTATCGGCACCGCGGCCGATCTTTGGACCGCCTATCGCGAGGGTGCCTTTGGCAAGGAGGCGGCCAAACCATTTGTGGGCTGGCTTATGCTGCTCGAAGACGCGCCGGAATCGCGCTGTCCTATCAGAGACAGCTCACCGCACTTTCCGGTATTTCCCGAATTCAAGAGCGCTTCCTACGCGCAACGGTACGAGATTCTGTTCAGAAAGCTCGTTCAGGAGCAGCTTTACACATCTGCTGGCGTCCTTCTCTCGCCGAAGACGGCACGCGAGACAGGCGACTACTCGTGTCCGGGCGAACTGACGAGCCTCAAGACCTTCGTGACGCAACTCGCTGCGCATATCGCTGGCGAGGCCGCCCGCCAACCCTGAGCGAACTACTGACAAAGCACTGACGATCCAGTGACAATCCACTGAAAGCCGACTGAGAACCGTCTGACGAGCTGCTTAGTGCGCGAGTTCTCTACGGTGCCACGCTGGAGACTCGGCTGTGTCGCTACTGTGTCGCGCCTGTGTCGGCGGCCGTGTTGCCTCCTGTGTGTGTTCCCTTTGTCTGCCGCATTGGGCAAGCACGTTATCTGAGCGTCTCGTGTTGCGTCGATCCCCTGAGCTCGCACTCAATTCTGTTCAACCGCTAAGTATTGGTAGTCAGTGGAGACCGCATACAAGCGCAGGCGCATCAATTGATCGAGGCTCCGCGTTGGTCCTTCATGATTGATATTTGTCGGTCGGATTAGCGCAAGGGCCGCATCAACGGAGCACCAATGTACACGATCCCGGAGAGTTCCATGCTCTTGCCCCGTCTGATTATGACGTGGAAGGCACCGCCGCCATGTTCGTCGCGAAGCCATTCGAAGAGATTGGAAAACGGCATGCCGACAAAAATTGCGGGCACGATCTTTTCGTCATCGCGCATCCTGTAGACGTACATCCGTAGTCGAGGGTCGCTGTCATCCAAAAGCTGGAACAGCAATTCATCGAGCCTGTTATTTCCAAAAATGGGTGGGATAGTGCGATTTCGTTTGCGCTTCTGCGGTTTTGTCATGGCTTGCAACATGGTGTGTGGCCCGTGTGTGGCTGGTGTGCGGCATAGTGTGCGGCACGGTGTGCGCCGTGACTATTTCGACCGAAGTCTCGAACGGAGCGAAAACGTGCTCGGGACTACCGCGGCCTTGTGTTTCTACTCGTCGCGCCCAGAATTCTTGCCATTGTCCGACGTTGAGCATCGGCGATTTCCGGCGAGCCATGCCTCCAGATCGCCAATCGCATACACGACTGCTCGTCCCATCTTGAAATATTGGGGGCCGTTGCCGGTGACGCGCAGCTTTTCGAGCGTGCGGGGCGACAGGCTCAGGTATCGTGCCGCAGCACGGGTCCGCACATATTCCTGTTGGCTCGTTGTTTCGGTCATTCTTGGCCTCATCAGAAGTTCGGAATCGTGGCGAGCGCCATCGATCTGAGGCCAAGTTAGGCGAACGAAAGACGCAGAAAAGAGCCGTACAAATATTGCGTGATGCAAAATCAGGGCGCGAGATTTTGCACCACCGGGAACCCGCCAACCATGTTTTGAAACAAAGCGGCAAATTCTCGGGCCCTCTGCTCATGACGCTGCACCCGGCGAAGGACTGCCGCTTCTGAAACGGTCGCACGGCCTGCTTTCCGCAATTCGCGGGCCAGGAGTCGCGCGGCATTGCGGTTGCTGTGGCCGTCGTTTCGCAATGCGTAGAACCTCGCGTGCAGCTTCGCCTCTTCCTCCAAGGGCATTTCGCGAGGGCGCCCACGTTTGCTACGGGCCTTTACCTGGAACCCCGGGACATGGGTGACGGCCAGACATAAGGACAGCATTTGCCAGCGGTTTGGGTCTTCTCTCGGAATTCCAAAGTGATCCAGAAGGAGCGGAAGCTTTTGGTCGTACTCCCGACGCCACGCCGGAACGGAGCTTGAATTGGTGGGAAGGGAGGGAAGGGGAATGGTGTAGCCGCTTCCGTTCGTGCCAGACGGTCGGGAGCGCCGCCGAAAGCGGCTCAGTTTGTGCCTCAGTCGCGGCTTCAGCGGTTCGGCAAGTGCGCCGGAATAGACCTGCGATGTTGATTTCCGCTTTTTCTCTTGCGTCATGGCGTCACCATTGTCACTGACCTTCAGCGAGATGAGCGCGCGGTACTTGGCTTGACTACGACCGCGTTCGCTCAAATCACGCGTGGTGCGTCCAAGCACACTCCGGTGCATTCCGTTTGGCAAGGGGAAAGAGGTCGGACCGCCTCAGCGCGAATTGATTGTTCGGGCTATGGAAACGCCGCGAGATTTCGGCGCTCCCCCTACATGGACTATGATTTCTGTCGTATTCATAAAAGCGTTCGCCCGCCCCCCGCAAGGGCCGCTGGCATCACGGATCGCGTGTGGGATATGGCGGACGTTGCGGCACTGATCGCCGCTCAGGAAGGGCCTGCCGCAGTACGCGGGCGATACAAGAGGCGGGCAGCTTGGAAAGGAAACGTCATGTCACTTTCAGACCTTGCATCCATTGGCAGCCTTGTCAGCGGCGTCGCCGTACTGGTGTCGCTTGTCTATCTGTCGTTGCAGGTGCGGCAAGCCGAGAAGAACCAGCGGGCGCTCATGAACCAGGGTGCTATTACTCGGGTCACCGATATCCTCGTGGGGATGACACAACCGGCAATAAACGCTGCGCGCACGAGGATGGAGGAAGGCGCAACAAACTTCACTGCCGAGGAGATTGTCCAGTTGCAAATGGTGATGCGCGCTACACTCCTTAACCTTCAGGATGTTTGGGTTCAGCACAGGAATGGTTTGATCGACCAAATCACGTTTGACAACAGCATCGGATTCTGGCGGTCCGCTCTGGCTCAACCTGTCAATCGGGCGCTCTGGATGCATAGCCGCCCGACCTATGCATCAGAAATGGCGATCTTCGTGGACAAATTGATCGAACAGTCGCCACTTGCCAAACCGGTTGATCTCGTTGCCCAGCTCAAATCCGATCTCGTGGAGGTCCTGCGCTGACGGAAATTGGGCGCCGCCGGGGTGATCTGTTGCCTTGATGGTAATTAATGCCGGATTGGACCGATTCGAGCTGCACACGCTCTGCACACGGACGGTATCAAGCCATTGATAATGCAGAAAGAGTCGACGCATCCATCATCGGCGCGACGCAGAAACGGTGACTTGATCCGTTCATATCCCGCATTTTCTCGAACATTGGTGGAAGAAAGGTATGGGATCGGCAGCGCGTCTTCAATTGAACGATCTGGTCCGGGCCGGCCAGCATCGTATTCGTTCGTCAGCGCCGGTGTTGGACACTTCTTCGCTGCCCGACCGTTTAATCCATCCACAAAAGGAGAAATTGTCATGGAGGTCGGATGCATCGGACTGGGGCAGATGGGCTCGGGCATGGCCGAAAGCCTGCTCGGGGCCGGGCATGAGGTAACCGTCTACAACCGCACGCGCGCAAAAGCGGACGCACTGGTCGCCAAGGGCGCGAAATTTGCCGCCAGCGTCGCCGATGCCTGCAGAGGCGACGCCGTTCTCACCATGCTGGCGAATGACGATGTCGTCGAAGCGGTGGTCTATGGCGAGCGGGGCGTGCTCGCCAGCCTCGCCAAAGGCGCCGTCCACGTCTCTTCGAGCACCATCAGCACAAAATTGTCGGAGCGGCTCCCCCCCNNAAAAATTGTCGGAGCGGCTCGCCGCCGACCATTCGGCGGCCGGTCAGCATCTCGTCGCAGCGCCGGTGTTCGGCCGGCCCAACGTCGCCGCCGCGGGCAAGCTTGCCGTTGTCGCCGCGGGTGACGCGAATTCCGTTCGCGCGGTGGCGCCGCTTTTTGATGCCATCGGACAGAAGACCTTCATCATTTCCGAGACTCCGAAAGACGCCAATATCGTCAAGCTCAGCGGCAACTTCCTGATTGCTGCGGTCATCGAATCGCTGTCCGAAGCGATTGCGCTGATCGCCAAAGCCGGAATCGACAAGCGCCAGTATCTGGACATCCTGACATCGACCCTGTTCGACTGCCCGGTTTACAGGACCTATGGGGATCTGGTGGTACGCGGTGCGTATGAGCCCGCAGGCTTCGCGGCCTCGCTTGCCCACAAGGATATCCGGCTCGCACTTGCGGCCGCCGAAGGCCTCCGCGTACCCATGCCGTTCGCCAGCGTGGTGCACGACCGATTTCTCGCATTGTTGGCCCAAGGCGGCGATCGGCTGGACTCGTCTGCCATCGCGCGACTCGTCATGCATGACGCGGGATTGCACTGACGCGGGTTGGTAGAATCTGTGCGATCCGTCATCATGCTGGAGAGCGATCCTCTCTCTTGGACTGATAAGTGCCGCCGATCGACCGTCGATTTCTATTGAATGCGAGCCTGTCTGGCCTGGTCGCGGGATTCTTCGCGCCTTCCGCATCGCGTGCCGCGGAAGCTCCACTGCCGCACCTCGGCCCGACGCGACCGTTCAGCTTCGCCTGGCTCAGGGATCATGCGCGCAATCTGTCCGCCTACGCGGCTCCCGTCGCGCCGGCGGCCGATCTGGTGCAGCAGATCGATTTCGACGCCACGCAGAAAATCCGCTTCCGTCGCGAATGCGCATTGTGGCGCAAGAGCACCGCGCCGTTCCCGATACGCTTCTTCCATCTGAACAAATTCGTGCCCGATCCCGTGCGCATACATGCCGTCTCCGGCCGCTCGGCGCGCGAGATTCTCTACACGCCGCGGTGCTTCGACTATGACGGGACGCGCCTCGCGCAGAAGCTCCCCCCGGATCTTGGCTTCTCGGGATTCCGCGTGATGGACGGGCAAGCAAACGAGACCGATTGGCTCGCCTTTCAGGGCGCGAGCTATTTCCGTACCGCGGGCGCCGACAATCAGTACGGCGCATCGGCGCGCGGCGTGGCGGTTAACACCGCTGCTTCGACCGCGGAGGAATTTCCGCGCTTCTCCGAGTTCTGGATCGCCGAGAGTCCGGGTGCGCCGGTGACGGTTTATGCGCTTCTTGAAGGCCCCAGCATGACAGGGGCCTACAAATTCGCGGCGGTGCGCACAGGCGGCGTCGTCATCGATGTGCATGCTGAGCTTTTCCTGCGCGCGGAGGTGACGCGGCTCGGCATTGCGCCGCTCACCAGCATGTATTGGTACGGCGAGAACGAGCGGCCGCGCGCGGTCGACTGGCGCCCCGAAATTCACGACAGCGACGGGCTCGCAATATGGACGGGGAAGGGCGAGCGCATCTGGCGGCCGCTGATCGAGCCGCCCGTCATTCAGACCAACTCCTTCGTCGACGAGAATCCGAAAGGATTCGGTCTGATGCAGCGCGACCGCGATTTCGACCACTATCAGGACGATGGCGCCTTCTACAATCGCCGGCCCGGCATATGGGTCGAGCCGCGCGGAAACTGGGGTGGGGGCGCGGTGCAGCTCGTCGAAATACCGACCGACGACGAGGTGCACGACAACATCGTCGCCTATTGGAAGCCGAGCGCGCCGGTCGGCGCGGGCGACACGCCGGTGTTCGACTATCGACTTTATTGGCAGGATCAGGAGCCGCATTCGCCACAGGGCATTGCCCAGGTCGTTGCCACGCGCATCGGCCGCGGCGGCATTCCCGGAGCGCCGCCGCCGAAGGGACAGTGGAAATTTGTCGTGGACTTTGCCGGCGGCGCGCTTGCCGGCATGGCGGCGCGCTACGATGTGAGTCCCATTGTCACGCTGTCGCGCGGCAAGGTGGAAAACCACTACGTCATCAAGGTGGTGGGAACGAGCATCTGGCGCGCGCTTTTCGATGTGAGCTTCACGGGCTTGGAACCGCTCGATCTCAGATGCTATCTGCGCCTCGGCGACAAGACGCTCACCGAGACGTGGCTGTATCAGTTCTTCCCCTCGACTTGAGCTCTGCGCATCCTCGTGTCGGTGCGCGCAATCCAGGCCAACACGTCGTTCCATCGGGGTTCCGCTTCGAGATCGCGCAGCAGCATGTGATAACCATTTGCGTAGCGGACCACTGTCGCATGGGGTCCAAGCTCGTGAGCCACCGCTTCGGTGGGCGTGGCAGGAATGACTTGGTCGTTACCGCCGTAAAGAAAGAGGATCGGAGGGTCGGCGCTCAAATGCTCGGGCGCATGCCGCGCCTCGTCCATCAGATTGACGAGGCCATAGACCTGATCCACGCGCGCTTCGTGCTGATAGAGCGGATCGCGAGAGAGCTCGCGCAGCACGGGAATGTTGTCCGTTGCCAGGATGTGCAATCCCTCACCCGAGACGTGCAGCCAAGGCAATGTCCGCGCGGCGAACCACAACGCCGCGCGGTACGAAGCGGGCATGTCGTTGCGAGACCACACTGCCGGGGCGACGAGGATGACGCCGTCGACGCGTGGCGGTCGAGCGCTTGCCATTGCGGCGAGCACGACCGATCCCCCCATGCTTTCGCCAAGCGCGTAGATTGGAATGCGGGGAAACTTCGCGCGGGCCGCTTCGACGAAATCGTCGAGATCGGCGCAGAGCGACAACGTCCCCGGCCACAATCCCGCATTCGGCGCCGCTCCGAATCCGCGCTGGTCGTAAGCATAGACCGTGATGCCATGGGCCGCCCACCAGGGTCCGGGCAGATCGAAGGCCTGGGAATAATCGCTCATCCCGTGCAGCGCCACGATCACGGCTCGTGGATGTTGCGCATCCCAATGGCGAAGCGGCAGCCGCAGGCCATCGCGTGTAAGGAATGCATCGCTCTCGATGGTAGGCATCTGGTTCTGCACGCCCCCGGGCGCCAGCTCCGGAGCGCAGGCCAAGAGCGCGAGGAGCGTCAGTCCGACAGGAGCCGCGCGACGCGTTCGCGCAAATAGGGCAGCAATTCCTCGTCGAACCATGGATTCTTCTTTAGCCAGCCGGTGTTGCGCCATGACGGGTGCGGCAAAGCAATATAGCGCGGCGCATATTCGCGCCACGCCCTTACTGTTTCATTCACATTCGGTCTCGCGCACACGCCCAGGTGCCAGGCCTGGGCGTGACCGCCCACAAGCAGCGTAAGCGGAAATTCCGGAAGCGCCGCAAACAACCGCTTGCGCCATGTGTTCGCGCACTCCCGCCGCGGCGGGCGGTCGTGCCCTTGGGCGTCGTTGCCCGGAAAGCAGAACGCCATCGCGGCGATGGCGATTCTGGAATCGTCGTAGAGCGTCGCCCGGTCGATCCCCATCCACGCGCGCAGGCGGTCGCCCGAGCGGTCGTTGAAGGAAAGTCCCGTTTCGTGCACGCGCAATCCCGGCGCCTGGCTCACAATGCACAGCCGCGCCGTGGCGCTCGCGTGCAGCACCGGGCGCGGCCCGTGCGGCAGATGCGCCTCGCAGATCCGGCAGGCGCGGATTTCGTGCAGGAGTGCCGCGAGATCGGTTGTCGCGACGGTCGTCACCGCTATTCCACGGACTGAAGCAAATGACGTGCGATCACCAATTGCTGAATCTGACTCGTGCCTTCATAGATGCGGAAAATGCGGACGTCGCGATAGAATCGCTCGATGCCGTGGTCGGCGACGTAGCCCGCGCCGCCGAAAATCTGCACGGCGCGATCGGCGACGCGGCCAGCCATTTCGGACGCAAAATATTTCGCGCAAGCCGCTTCCTCCGTGACTGTTTCGCCGGAATCGCGTTTCCGCGCGGCGTCCAGAACCATCGTGCGCGCCGCGTAGGATTCCGTCCGCGAGTCGGCGAGCATCGCCTGGATGAGCTGGAAATCGCCGATGGGCCGGCCGAATTGCCGGCGCTCGCGCGCGTAGGAGACGCATTCCCGCAGGAGCCGCTCGGCGGCGCCCACGCACATGGCCGCGATATGCAGCCGTCCACGGTCGAGCACTTTCATCGCCAGCTTGAATCCGTCTCCCTCCGCGCCCAGCCGAAGATGCGCTGGCATGCGAGCGTCCTGAAAAACGACGTCGCAGATCTGGGCGCCCTGCTGTCCCATCTTCTTTTCGGGCTTGCCGATCGATATGCCCGGCGTACGCGCGGGCACAATGAAGGCGGAAATACCCGAAGCACCCGGTTTCGATGGGTCGCTCCGCGCGAGCAGCGTGAACATTCCTGCGCGATTGGCGTTGGTGATGAAGCGCTTGGTGCCGTTCACCACATAATCTGAGCCGTCGCGGATCGCCGTCGTGCGCAGAGAGGCGGCGTCCGATCCCGCTTCGGGCTCGGTCAGCGCAAAACTCGCAATCACCTCGCCGCTTGCAAGTTTCGGCAGCCACGCCTGCTTCTGCGCCTCGGTGCCGAACATCACCACGCCCTGGCTGCCGATCCCGACATTGGTGCCGATCACCGAGCGGAAGGCGGGCGAGGTCTGGCCGAGCTCGAGGCAGACGAGGACTTCGTCCTCCATGCTCAGCTCGAGCCCTCCATAGGCTTGCGGAATCGAGAGACCGAAGAGACCCAGGCTTCGCATCTCCGCGACGATCGAATCCGGCACGAGATCGTCTTCAGCGACCTTGGCCTCGAGCGGAACGCATTTCTCCCGCACGAAACGGCGCACCGTTTCGATCAATTGCGCGCGGGTCTCGGGTTCGAGAGACATATGGGTTCCGGTAGAACTCGGGCAGGGCCATTCTAGATTGGATTCGCAACCCGACCACCCTGAAAGCGCATCGCCGCGTTGCCCCCTCACCCGCGCCTGAACAGAAATCATCGCACGTATCTGCATCCCTCTCCCACGAGGGGAGAGGGAATCGGAATCTTGCATCAACTTCGCTGGGTCAGCGCGCGGGGTTCCCTCTCCCCTTGTGGGAGAGGGGCCACGAACGAGGCTTATCAACCGCCTCGGCGCGGGTGAGGGGTACTTTAGCGCGCGGACTGTTCTGGCTAAGAAACCGGCAAGATTCCTATGATGCAGCCGGTGAGGCCGCTGGCCATGGTGCCGGAGAGGAGCGCGCGCATCGCGAGGGGTACGATCTCGTCGCGACGTTCGGGCACAAGGCTCGAGACGCCCGCGATCATGATGCCGACGGAACCGAAATTGGCGAAACCGCACATGGCATAGACCATGATGAGGCGCGCGCGGGGATCGAGTGCGCCGGCCGGAAGCGCCGCGAGTTTCAGGTACGCGACGAATTCGTTGAGCACCGTCTTCTCGCCCATGAGCGAGCCGGCGGTCGCGGCTTCCTGCCACGGAATCCCGTAGAGCCAGACGAGTGGTGCGAAAAGCCAGCCGAAGATTCGCTCGATGCTGAGAGGAGCGCCGCCAATCGGCGGAACAGGTGCGAGTATGATGTCGACGAGCGCCACCAGAGCCACGATCACCAGCAGCATCGCAACGATGCCGAGCCACAGCTTGAGACCGTCTTCGGTGCCGCGCGCGATCGCATCCATGCTCGAGCGGTAATGGAGGCTCGGCGCGGCGTGCGCCTCGGTTTCCGCTGCGCCCGGAATCATGATGCGCCCGATCATCAGCGCGCCCGGCAGCGAGAGAAACGAAGCCACGAGAATATGACCGAGCGCGCCCGGGACCACGGGTGCGAGGATCGTGGCGTAAAGCACGAAGACAGTACCCGCGACGGTGGCAAGCCCGACCGAAAACAGCATGAAGAGTTCGGATCGCGACAGCTGCGTGAGATAGGGCCGGATGAGAAGCGGCGCCTCGATCATGCCAAGAAAAATCGTGGCTGCCGAGCCGAGCCCGATCGCGCCGCCCACGCCCATCACCTTGCGGAGAATCCAGGCGAAGGCGCTGACCACGAGGGGCAGAATCCGCCAGTGCCACAACAAGGCGGCGAGTGCCGAGATGACGATGACAAGCGGCAGGATCTGAAAGGCGAAATTCGTCAGGCCCTTCGCGCTCGTGATCGCAAAAGGCGGGGCGCCGCCGCCCACATAGCCGAACACGAAGGATGTGCCGGTCCTGGTTGCCGCAGTCAACGCGTTGACGATGACGTTGAGCGACAGGAGCGCAGCGCGCGCGGCAGGGACTTTCAGCAAAAGAAGCGCCAGCGCAAACTGAAGGGCAAGTCCCGATACGACGGTCCGGAATGGAAACGCACGCCGATTCTCGGAGAATGCCCACGCGGCCGCCAAAATGACCGACAGGCCGGCGAGCGACTGGAGATGGTAGATCAACTGGTCCGGCACAGCTGCCCTCGCCGGCGCCGTGGAGAGCGGCGATCCCGGGTGCCACAATCCGTACAATGATTCGCGCGAGCGCATGAGCGAGCAAGCCAGATCCCCCGAAATCCGCGCACTGCTGGGCGCGCGCGCCTTGCCGCCACTGATCCTGGTGCTGTTCCACTTTTGCGAAGGCCATGGCTATCGCGGCGCAGCCTGGTTCGACCTGCCCGTTGCGCGCGGCTATCTCTGGGTCGAGTTCTTCTTCGCCCTGTCCGGCTTCGTGCTGACCTATGTCTATGCGCAACGGTTACCGCAGCTGTGGCGCCCGCGCGGCTACCTCGCGTTTCTCCAGTCGCGGCTGGCGCGTCTCTATCCGTTGCATCTTGCGATGCTGCTCCTGATCCTCTTCATGCTCGTCACATTGCGCGCGCTGGCCGCGCGCGGCGGCTACGTGTCCATCTATGACGAGCCCTGGCATCCGTTCTGCACATGGCCGACTTTCATCGCCAATCTCTTCCTCGTTCACGCGTGGAACCTGTTTCCCTATCTGTCGTGGAACGGCGCCTCGTGGTTTGTGAGCGTCGAGTTCCTGCTGTGCCTGCTGTTTCCGCTCTATCTCGCTTTGTCGCGCGGCGGTTGGCGAGTCGCTCTGCTGTTGATCGCAGGTGGTGCAGCCGCGCTCGCGTTGCTGGCGCACCCGCGCTATGGGCTCGACCTCACCTTTCACAACGGCATTTATCGCGGCATAGCGGCGTTCGCGATGGGCGTGGGATTTGCCGTGCTTCACCGTCTCGCGCTTCAGCGCGGCGCGGCATCATTGCCGGAAGCGGTTTTCTCGCTCGCGCAACTGGCGATCCTCGCCTGCCTCTGGTACGCGATCTACCATACGGGCTGGTCGCATCGGCCTGCGGACATTTACACAGCTCTTTCCGTCATCGCGCTTGTTTTCGTTCTGTCGTTCGACCGCGGCTTTCTCGCCAAGGCGCTGGCGACGCGGATTCCGCTCAGGCTCGGCGAGTGGTCTTACGCGATCTACATCGGCCAGACTCCCATTCTGCAGTTGCTGCGCCACGCCCAGCTGCATCTCTATCCCGCACCTGGCGATATCGTGTTCGGCAGGCCATGGGCAGCGTGGGCGGATGTCTGGCATTGGCTCGAACCGGCGTTGTTGGTTGCGGTGTGCGTCGTGTGGGGCGCGATTCTTTTCACGCTCATCGAACGCCCTGCCAATACCTTCCTTCGGCGTCTTGGTGCGGGGCGCGACGCGGCCCAGGCGACATCGGCTTGACCGTCTGACGGGCCTCGGCCATCACTCGCCCGCGCCATTCGTTCCAGACGGAGATTTCCCATGACCATTCGATTCGACGGCAAGGTGGCGATCATCACCGGTGCGGGCGGGGGCCTCGGCCGCGCGCATGCGCTCGAATTCGCGCGCCGCGGCGCGAAGGTCGTCGTCAACGATCTGGGCGGCGCAGTCGACGGCACGGGCGGCTCCTCCGAAGCGGCGCAGAAGGTCGTTGCCGAGATCGAAGCGGTGGGTGGTAAAGCCATCGCCAACGGCGCCTCGGTCACCGACGATGCGGGCGTCGCCCATCTCGTCAAACAGACGCTCGACGCGTTCGGGCGGATCGACGTGCTCATCGCCAATGCGGGCATCCTGCGCGACAAAAGCTTTGCCAAGATGGAGATCAAGGATTTTTCGGCGGTTGTGGACGTGCACGTGATGGGCACGGTGAAGCCCGCGAAAGCCGTGTGGCAGCTCATGCGCGACCAGCAATATGGTCGCATCGTTGTCACCACTTCATCCACCGGGCTTTACGGAAATTTCGGCCAGGCGAATTACGGCGCCGCCAAGCTTGGCCTCGTCGGCCTGACGCACACGCTCAAGATCGAAGGTGCGAAGGACAACATCAAGATCAACGCGATCTGTCCGGTGGCCGCCACCCGCATGACCGAAAATCTGATGCCGCCGCAGATGCTGGAAATGCTGAAGCCCGAATATGTGACCCCGGCCGTTGTTTATCTCGCGAGCGAGGATGCGCCCACGGGCGTGATTGTCACTGCCGGCGCAGGCGTCTTCTCCGCAGCGCAGATGATCGAGTCGAACGGAGTCCATCTTGGCCCCAACGCAACCGCGGATGACATTGCGGCCGCCTGGCCGCGCATCTCCGATTTCACCGGCGCCAAACACTACGTCACCGGCGCCGAGCAAGTCGCGAAGATCGTTGAGCGACGGCAGCAGAAGGCGGGCTAGGCCCATTCGCCCGTGTTCTCCCTCACCCATGCCGAAGTGGTTGAGGGGTGTCGTACTTAAGCCCTCTCCCACAAGGGGAGAGGGGATCCCCGCGCTGATTTTCTCCGTTGATGCAGGACGCCGCATTCCCCTCTCCCCTTGCGGGAGAGGGATGCAGGGACGGGCGATGAATTCTGGTCAGGCGTGGGTGAGGGGGAACCACCCCTATTCCCCCTTAAACTGCGGCGGGCGCTTTTCGAAAAACGCTTCGATGGCTTCGCGATGATCTTCGGTCATGTGGGCGAGTGATTGAAACGCGGCGGACATTTCCATCAGCGTTTCAAAGCTTGAATTCTCGCCTTCGCGCATCAGCCTTTTGGTCAGGCGCAGCACGTCGGGCGGCTGACGGCAGATGCGATCGGCGAGGGCTCGCGCCTCGGTCATGAGGTCTGCGACGGGGACGACCTTCGAAACAAGTCCCCATTCGAGCGCGGTCGCGGCGTCGATCGTGTCGGCGGTGAAGAACAATTCCGCCGCGCGCGCCATGCCGATGATGCGCGGCAGAATCCATGCGCCGCCGTCGCCGGGAACGAGGCCGATCTTGAGAAAACTCGCGCCGAACACCGCGGTATCGGCGGCGATCCGCAGATCGGCAAGACACGTCACGTCGTTGCCCAGTCCGATTGCCGGGCCGTTCACGGCGCAGATCATCGGCACTTCGATGCTCCACAACGCGCGCACCATGCGGTGAATGTTGCTTCGGTAGCGCTCACGGATGAGAACCCCGGGGCCGGCGAAGGTGCCGCTCTTCTCGCGCATCGCCTTGAGATTGCCACCGGCGGAAAAAGCCTTGCCCGCGCCGGTCAGGATCACGCAGCGAATGTCGCGGTCGGCGTTGATGCGCGAGGCCGCGTCGGCGAACAGTTCGCCGTCGCCTTCCTCTCCCAGTGGATTGCGCGAGTCCGGGCGGTTGATCGTCAGCGTGACGATCATGCCGGATTTTTCGAAAAGAAGCGCTGTCATGGGTGTTCACGCTTAACCGAGTGAAGCGTAGCGCTTCAGGTGATGATCGACGTTGCCGTACAGCGTGTCAATCATCGTGACGCGCTTGAAGTAGTGGCCGAGCGCCAGTTCGTCGGTCATGCCCATGCCGCCGTGGATTTGCACCGCGTTCTGGCCGACAAAACGGGCCGCCTTGCCGATCTGGACCTTCGCAGCCGACGCGGCTTTCTTGCGCGCGCTTTCGCTGTCGCCGAGTTTCAGCGTTACCATCAGCGTCATAGAGGCCGACTGCTCCACCTGCATGAACATGTCGACCATGCGGTGCTGCAGCGCTTGGAACTTGCCGATCGGCACCCCGAACTGCTTGCGTGTCTTCGAAAATTCGACCGTCGATTCCTGCAGCATCCTCATCGCGCCAAGGGCTTCCGCGCAATGCGCGGCGATGGCCTCGTCGACGATCTGTTCGATCAACGGCAGAGCGTCATCGGGCGTTCCGACGAGATTGTCCGCCGGAACTTCGACATTCTCGAACGTGATCTCCGATGCGCGCAGCCCGTCCACGGTCGGGAAATCGCGAGTCGAGATGCCTCTCGCGCGCCTGTTGACGAGGAAGACGCTTAAGCCTTTTTCCTCGCGCCGGGCACCAGCGGTGCGCGCGGTTACGATGAGCGCATGGGCGAAAGGTGCGCCGATGACCACCGATTTTTGTCCGTTCAGCACATAGGCGGAGCCCTGCTTCTTCGCCGTGACCGCAAGATCGGCGAGATTGTATCGCCCTTGCGGTTCCGCGAAGGCGAAGGCAAGCACTGCGTCGCCCGCCGCGATCTTTGGAAGCCATTCCTGTTTGTGCGCTTCGCTGCCGGCGGACTGCAGAATGCCGCCGCCCACCACGACCGTTGGAACATAGGGTTCGACAACCAGCGCGCGCCCGAAGGCCTCCATCACGACCATGGTTTCGACCGGTCCGCCGCCGAGCCCGCCATACGCCTCCGGAAGCGGTGCACCCAGAAGTCCGAGTTCGGCAAACTGCTTCCAGCTTTCGGGGCGCCAGCCCGGCTCGCCGCGCGAGACTTTCTTGAATGTTTCGAAGGAATAATTGTCGGCCAGAAGGCGGACGACCGAATTGCGCAGAAGGTTCTGCTCTTCGCTATAGGCAAAATCCATCAATGTTCCCCGGACGCGGCCTCATGGTTCGACAGGCTCACCATGAGGATCAGACCTCACCCTGAGCCTGTCGAAGGGTGGTCAATCAACTAAAGACCCAACACAGCCTTGGCGATGATGTTGCGCTGAATCTCGTTCGAACCGCCATAGATCGACGCCTTGCGCATGTTGAAATACACGCCCGCGGTCCCGACCGAGTCTTCCGGCCCCACGGGATATTCGTTATCGCCGAACCCGTGCGCATCGGGATAGGCGTAATAGCCGACAGCCTCGAGCGTCAGCTCGGTGATGCGCTGCTGGATTTCCGTCCCCTTGATTTTGAGAATGGAACTCTCGGGTCCGGCATGTCCCCCGCGTGCTTCTGCGGCGAGCGTGCGCAGCTCGGTGAATTCGAGTGCCGTCAGGTCGATCTCGACTTCCGCCACCTTGCGCGCGAATTCGTCGGTCTCGATCAGTGGCGTGCCATCCACCTGCTCGGCGGCCGCGATCTCGCGCAGACGTTCGATCGCCTTCTTCGATCGTGCGACGCCGGCGATGCCCGAACGTTCATGCACGAGCAGGAACTTGGCGTAGGTCCAGCCCTGGTTCTCCTCGCCGACGCGGTTCTCGATGGGCACCATCACGTCGTCGAAGAAGACCTCGTTCACCTCACGCACGCCGTCGAGCACGATGATCGGCTTCACCGTGATCCCGGGAGTCTTCATGTCGACGAGAAGAAAGGTGATGCCCTGCTGCGGCTTCACAGAGGGGTCAGTCCGCACCAGGCAAAAGATCCAGTCGGCGAATTGGGCAAGCGTGGTCCAGGTCTTCTGGCCATTGACGACATAGTGGTCGCCATCGCGCACCGCGCGTGTCTTCAGGCTGGCAAGGTCCGAACCGGCGCCCGGCTCGGAATAACCCTGGCACCACCAGTCGTCGCCGGAGAGAATCCGCGGCAGGAATTTCTGCTTCTGCGCCGCGTTGCCGAAGGTGTAGATGACCGGCCCCACCATCGCGAGACCGAAAGGAATGAGCGGCGGCGTCTCGGCACGCGCGCACTCCTCGTTGAAAATGTAGCGCTCGGTGACGCTCCAATCCGTGCCGCCATACTCTTTCGGCCAGAGCGGCGCGACCCAGCCCTTCCTGTAGAGCGTGCGGTGCCAGTCGAGATAATCCTCCTTCGTCGCGAGATCGCGGCGCGTGCGGCCTTTGAGCCGCGCGGGAAGATGCTCTGCGATGAAGCTTCTCACGCGTTCGCGAAACGCTTCTTCTTCGCGCGAGAAGGTGAGATCCATCTGCGGCTCCGACAATTTGTCAGGGCCCGATCATACAGAGGGGAGGGGAGGCTTCAAGCGAAGTTCCCCGATTCCGTCTCGCTCAGTCCGTCACGTCCGGCTGCGGCACGATGCGCAGATAGGGTCGCGGTGCTTTCCATCCCTTCGGATAGATCTTTTTCGCCTCTTCGTCGGAGACCGAGCCGGCGATGATGACGTCTTCGCCGGGTTTCCAGTTCGCCGGCGTCGCCACCCTGTGCTTCGCAGTGAGCTGGAGAGAATCGATGACGCGCACAACCTCGTCGAAATTGCGCCCCGTCGTCATGGGATAGACGAGAATCAGCTTCAGCTTCTTGTCCGGCCCGATCACGAAAACATTGCGGACAGTCTGGTTGTCGGCCGGCGTGCGCTTCGATGGATCGCCGCTCGTCGAAGCCGGCAGCATGTCGTAGAGCTTCGACACCTTGAAATCCGCATCGCCGATGATGGGATAGTTTGGTGCCGTGCCCTGGGTTTCGCGGATGTCGTCGGCCCAGCGCGAATGGTCGCCGACCGGATCGACCGAAAGTCCGATGATCTTCACATCGCGCCGGTCGAATTCCGGCTTGATGCGCGCCATGTAGCCGAGCTCGGTGGTGCAGACCGGCGTGAAATCTTTTGGATGGGAGAACAGCACACCCCAGCTTCCGCCGAGCCAGTCATGGAAGCGGATGGTGCCTTGCGTCGTCTGTGCCTCGAAATCGGGGGCCGTGTCGCCAAGCTTTAATGTCATGGTGCGCTCCTTCGCCTGATTGTGGATGCAGGACGCGTGTTGTCCGGCTCGCCAGCCCTCTTGTGCCCGGCCTTTATATCTTACGCCGCGGGGCAATGTCGAGTTGCGCAGTCGTGATTAGCGGTCCGTGGCGCGCCGCCCGCGCCCGTTGATGGCCTCGTGATGCCGGATCACTTCCTCGATGATGAAGTCGAGGAATTTCTCTGCGAAGTCCGGATCGAGCTTCGCGCTGCCGGCCAAAGCGCGAAGCCGCGCGATCTGCTGCGCTTCGCGCGTGGGATCGGCGGGCGGCAGTCCGCGCTGCGCTTTGAGCCTGCCAACCGCTTTCGTACATTTGAATCGTTCGGCGAGAAGATGGATCAGCGCCGCATCGATATTGTCGATGCTGTCCCGAAGCTGCCGCAAGTCGGGATCTACGGCCGGGTTCATCTCCATTTCGTCCATTCGGCCCGTCCTTGCCTGCGGCCTTCACGTTCCGTGCGCCGATTTTACCTTGTATCGGCCTGTCATGCATCATTTCGCGGATAGAGGATCATCTGTGTCTGGCTTACCACGGCGACGAGCCGGCCGGCTTCGGTTTCGACATGAGTCTGCCAGACCTGCGTCTGGCGCCCGCGATGAATTGGTGTGGCCGTGGCGATGAGCTTCGGGCCGAGCGCCGCACCGCTCACGAAGTTGGTCTTGCTCTCGATCGTGGTCGTGCCAGCGGCGCCGTCGGGCAGGCTGACGGCCGTGCCGGTCGCAGCGGCAGTGTCGGCGAGGGCCATCAGCGCGCCGCCATGAACGCGCTCGCCCAGCGTGCAGAGATCGTCGCGCACCGTCATCTCCGCCACGACGCAATCGCGGTCGGCCTGGCGCAAAACGATTCCGAGAAGCCTGGCAAGCGGGAGAGGGGAGCCGTTCAGCGCATCAAGCGGCGGCATGGTTCGTTTTCCTTTGTGCAGCGGGGCGGACCACCGTGTCCGCCGTCGGCCCGTTCGCGGGCGGGAATCTGGAGCTGTTCGGAAAGGTTGAGGATCATCTTCCGGCTCGGCCGGGCCCGGTCCGTCTCGAGGAAGCTCAGGTGCCGCGTCGAAATCTGCGCCTCGCAGGCCAAATCGAGCTGGCTCATCCGTCGGCGCCGCCGCCAATCCTTGAGATGTTCGCCGACATGGCTGGGCTGTATGTTCATCAGCCGAGCTTAGGAGGGGGACGTGCGCCGATCCATTACGTCGAAGGTAATGAAGGCCGCGCAAGANNAGGAGAATGAGGGCGCGGTGGCCAAGCTATTGCCCAGACGGCTGATTGTGGGAATCACCGGCGCATCGGGCGCGATCGTCGGTGTGCGGGTTCTCGAACTGCTCGCGAAATCGACAATTGAGACCCACCTGGTCATGAGCAGGGCGGCCGAAATGGCGCTCGCCTACGAGACCGATCTTCAGCCGAAAGACGTGAAGGCACTCGCAAGCGTCCATCACGCCATCATGGCGCTCGGCGCTGCGATATCGTCGGGCTCCTTCGAGACGATGGGCATGCTGATCGCGCCATGCTCGATCCGCACCATGAGCGAGATCGCCACCGGCGTCACCAGCACGCTTTTGTCACGCGCCGCCGATGTCGTGTTGAAAGAACGCCGCCGGCTCGTGCTCGCCATCCGCGAGACGCCGTTGCATCTCGGTCACCTGCGCACCATGACCGCGCTCGCCGAGATGGGGGCGGTGGTCGCGCCGATGGCACCGGCCTTCTACACGCGCCCGAATTCCGTCGACGACATCGTCAATCACACGGCGGGCCGCCTCCTCGACCTGTTCGGAATCTCGACAGACGCGGTGCGACGATGGGAAGGCGGGTCCCCGAAGCGACCCGGCGGCTGAGGGGCGTTAACGAATCGGCTGCGACCGTCAAAATTCTGCCATGACAGGCCCTTAGGGCCGCGCATGGGCGCGCGGCGTTGGGTCCGCGTCTGTCCCCGTTAATGCCTCATTAAGGAACAAAAGTTGAGCGGCAGCGTTGCGGCTGCACCAAGGGGGGCTGCCTGTCCGCTCAGGAACCGGCGGGTATCCCGCACGGCAGAACCACGAAAAAAAGGGGATTCTGGCTTATGCGGCCGCAAATTCCGACAGCCATGACCGCCGGCGTTGCGCCGCTGAACCCGTCCCGGCAGGGCGAAGGCGCCGCCGCGGAACTGCTGCCATCGATGCCGCCCTGTTGCCGATCCGCAATGCCGGACCAGCAGATTGTGATCTGGACTCCGGGGCGGCTCGCGGGAGCATTCTTCGTGGTGCTGCGCGCTACGCTTACGTCGGCGCGGCTCGTCTCGCGCACTTCGGCTGATGACGTCGCGTAGAGTTTCTCCCGCGCGGTGGCTTTACGCGGGCATCGTGTTTTCGACGACGGCGGTGGCATCGACCCGCCTGTGGAGCATCCTGCGGGTTGACGGATTCACGCATCTCAAGCTTTTGCTGCTCGCGCTTTTTGCCATTCTGTTCTGCTGGATTTCGGCGTCGTTCTGGCTCTGTGTCGTCGGTGCCTGGGCACGGTCGCATCGGTCGAAACTCCGGCAGCCGCGCGGCGTAGAAGTTCAGCCCACGCTGCGCCCGCGCGTTGCGGTGGTGACGGCAATATTCAACGAAGATGCGCGCCTGGTCTTTGCGCGGCTCCAGGCGATGTGCGAGTCCGTCTGCGCGGCGGGCGCGTCCGACCTTTTCGATTTCTTTGTGCTGAGCGACAGCACCAATCCCGGCTGTCTGAGCACCGAAGCGGAAGTATTCCGCGCCCTGCGCGCCCTCGCGCCAGGCCGTGTCTATTATCGCCACCGGACGCCGAACAGCGGCCGCAAGAGCGGCAACATCCGTGAGTTCTGTGAAAATTGGGGCGCGGCCTACGACTACATGGTGGTGCTCGATGCAGACAGCCTGATGACGGGCGAAACGTTCGTCAGGCTTCTTCGCCTGATGGATGCCAATCCGCGTGCGGCGCTGATCCAGGTTCCACCCCTGCTGATCGGGCGACACTCGCTGTTTGCACGGCTTCAGCAATTCGCCTCCAGCGTTTACGGGCCGCTCTACTGGGACGGGCTCGCCTGTTTGCAGGGACCCGACAGCAATTATTGGGGACACAATGCGATTCTGCGGGTGGCGCCTTTCATGCGGCATTGCGGGCTGCCAAGGCTGCCCGGCCGGCCGCCGCTGGGCGGCGAAATCTTGAGTCACGACTTCGTCGAGGCGGCGCTGCTGCGCCGGGCCGGCTGGGAATTGTGGATGGCGCCCGAACTGGGCGGCAGCTACGAAGAGTCGCCGCCGACACTGCTCCAGAATCTCAAGCGAGACCGGCGCTGGTGCGAAGGCAATCTGCAGCACATTCGGCTGATATTCGCGCAGGGCTTTCGCGGATCGAGCCGACTGCATCTGGCAGTGGGCGTGATGAGCTATCTTTCCGCGCCTCTGTGGCTGGCCATGCTCGCGGTCGCTTCGGTGGAGACCCTTCGCGAGCAGCATTTTGCGCCCGCCGCGTTCGCCGGCCGGTTTCCCGTTCTCGCGCTCCCGGTCTCGCACGCGATGGAATGCGTGGCGCTTTTTCTCGTCGCTGCGCTCCTTCTGCTCGGACCGAAATTCCTGGGCTGGCTCATGCTCACGCGCGAGCGCGGCGGGCTCGCTGCGCATGGCGGCGGGGGCAGGGCGCTCTGCAGCGTTCTGTTCGAAATCCTGTTCTCCACACTCCTCGCGCCGATCGTCATGATTTCGCAATCGGCATTTGTCGCGAGCGTGTTACTCGGCAGAAGCACGACCTGGGTCGCCCAGCAGCGTACGTCGCGGGGAATTGGAATCGGCGCAGCGATCAGCGCTTTTGCTCCGCATACGATGCTGGCGGTCGGAGCCGCCGCGCTGATCTACGAATACATCCCCTCGTGTTTCTGGTGGCTGGCGCCGCTGCTTGCGGGTCCCGCCCTTTCAATTCCGCTCACGCTGGTTTCAAGCAGTCCTCTCGCCGATCGCCTTGCCGCGTGGATTGGCCTGCTGCGGGTCCCCAGCGAGACAACCCCCTTACCCATCGCCGCGCGCTTCGAATCCCTCGCGGGACGCGACGGTAATTCGACTCTGCCAATTCTTGGTTACGCGGATGCTGCTCCGACGCCGCTGCGAGAAGCTGCGTAGGTGTCGGGATCCTTTTAGTTTTGGATGACGCAGTCATGTCTTGTCATGGCCCGCGCAGGCGTTTGGGCGCCAAAATAACGCGGCCTGAGCGACCCCTCACCGATTTCGGAGCGGTGGCGAGGACTCGAATGTTTCCCCTCTCCCACAAGGGGGACCTTGCTCTCGCTTCGCTTCGTGCGGGGAGCAAATTACAGCCTCATCCATTTCCCACGGCCGAGCCATCCCGCTCGCGAGAATGCACACCGCTTTATTTGCTTTTCGGTGGCGGATTGTCGATTAGATACGGGAAGCCATGATTAGTTTTTGCTTTTTCGTTCCATACGGTTTTCCTGAACCCCGCCGGCAAGCCGGAACGCAGCTGGCTGCTTGTGAGCCCCGTCAGTGTCTCGTGGCCGTTGGACTCTCCGGCGCCCTGTGAAAGACCGCTCGTCGTAGTGTCCCAGAAAGTCTGACTGTAACCACTACGTGTAATATCCCACCCGACGACCCCGCCGATCAGGTCCGAACTGCTTCCCGTCACCTTGCCGGTGGAATAATTTGCGGACCCGCGCGCTTCCTCGTATCCGGTCAGTCCCCCGAGTTGATTTTGGTATCCGCCGCTTGCCCCCGATACGTTTCCTTCGGCGTAGCTGTTCTTGATGCTACCGGCAGCATCGCCGACGAGGCCGCCTGCCGAGGTGCCGCCGACTANNTGATGTCAGAACCGTCGCCCGCCAGTCCGCCCGCGTCGCTGAACTCGCCGCCCATGACGGCTCCGGTCGCATAGGAATTCGCGATCGTGCCTTCGCTAGAGCCGACAAGGCCGCCCACGCTCGCAAATGTGTTACCCGCGGTAACTTTCGCAGACGACCAGGAGGAAATCACCGAACCCAAATCGTTCCAGCCTACGACGCCGCCGGCCGACGAGCTGTCGCCCGCTTGCACCTCGCCGGTTGAAGACGACTGCGCGACGACGGCGTTTTGTCCGACAACTCCGGCAATCGCGCCGATATCGGTCGCGTAATTGCTCAACACTGAGGCCTTCGCGAGTCTCAGATTACGCACTACCCCGAAACCGCCGTTCCCTTCCAGCTCAGCAAACAGCCCGATATCTTCGCCATCCCCTGGCGTGACATTGATCGTCAGGTTGGAAATCGTGTTGCCGAGCGCTTCGAAGTACCCTGTAAACGCCGTGCTGACCGGAGAAGATTGATACGTACCATCGGCCGACGCATCATAGCTATTCGTCAACGCATAGAATCCGCTCGGCTTTGCGTTTGCCGCCTTTGCAAGATCGGGAAGCGTGCCCTCGAGCTGAAACACTCCGCCGTTGATATTGAAAAGATCGGAGGTACTACCGAAGGTGATGTCGCCGTTCGGCCCGAAGGAAATATCGCCGAGCGTACTGCCTGTCCCGCTCTGTAGTTCGAGCTCGGCAGTCCCGCCGCCAATGGAAACGGGCGCGTTCACTGTGATCGCGCCGATGGCGTCCAAGGTGAGCGACGTGGAATCCGGCGTCGCAAATGAGGCATTCACAACAATGTTTGTCGCCTCGACCTTTTGACCGGTGGTCATCACGCGCACGTTGCCGTACTGGGAGATGAGGTTTTCGAGATCGGTGGCGTTGAGATTTGCCTTGGAAGCGGTAGGTTCGCAAACGCCATCGCCGCAATCCATGTGTGCGGTCGGGTTCGAGGAGATCACAAGGTTCGCCTGGGCAACTCCGGCGCCGGCAAGAAGAGCCAAAAACGCAAGGCCCAATGCGTTGCGTAACCTCGTTGCAGATTGTTCGAACACGCCTATCCCCTCACGATATGCGCGCAAAAATATATTAATATCGCAAGAACGGGTCAATCCGAAATTCCCCGGAGATCAGGCGCGCCTCGGCGATCACGACGAAGTTAGCAACTACTGGCCCAACCTGCGACAGCTTCTTCGAGATCGTAACAAAACCGCGGGTTCATAAGCCTCGGTCCTTTCCGCTTCTGGCGTCGCCAAGCACGACGCCCCATCCAGGCCGCCCTAACAAATAAAGCCCATAAAGTGGTTCTTGCACAAAAATGCGCCTGTTTGCACAAAAATACCCCTCGCGTTACAGATTTATGTGCAAAGCCCAAGGGGAGAGGGAGCTTCCGCGCCGATTTTCCGCTGCCGATGTAGGACTCCGATTCCCCTCCCCCTCGTGGGAGAGGGATGCAGANNTCCGGCGCGGGTGAGGGGTCTTCGGCCTACAACAACGTTCCAAACGGCACGATTTTGTTGTCGATGTCGTGGCCGATGTCGGCGCGGCCGAGATAGGGGATTCCCGATACCGCGCACCAATGCGCGATGATTTCTTCCGGCGTCTGGCCGAAGGGCGGATCATTTGGCGGCACGTCGCTGATGCGTCCGAGTCTCAATCCCGCCGCGCGGCGGATTCCCGGATTGCTCGTCACCTGGCAAAGCGCGCGGTCGATCCGGTACAGGTGCTCGGACACGTCCTCCAGCATGACGACGTGCCCGGCAAGGTCGGGTACGAAAGGCGTGCCGAGAAGGTGCGAAAGGATCGTGAGATTGAACGCCGCCGTCGGTATTTCACCCGTAACGGACGCATCGAGCGCGGCGGGCGAACGCTCGACGAGGAAAGCAATCGCCCGCGCGACCGCGACTTCACCGCCGGCACGCAAAATGTCCGCTGGCATGGGGCCGTGCACAATCCTGCGCATTCCGCTTCCATACAATGCGGCAAGCAGCGAGCCCGCGTCGCTATAACCGAGATAGATCTTCCCCATCGCCGCCGGGGTTAGCCCCTGCAGGACGCGCGGCACGATGCGGCAGGAGCCATAGCCTCCGCGCGCGATCCAAAGCGCATCGAAGCTCGCATCGTTCGCCATTTCGAGAAAGGCGTTCGAACGCGCCGCGTCGTTGCCGGCGAAATGCCCTGAGACAAGAAACGACTGCGGATGAACGACGAGATTGACTCGTTCGCCGTAGAGTTCGGCCGCGAGCTTCGTCACGCGTTCTGCAAGCGGGGGGTCGATGCGCGAGCCCGGCGCCACGACACCGATTTTGACCGCGCGCATCCTTGAACCCGCCGATTCTTGTCAGCCCTCGGCGCGCCTTATAGCTTCCGGCGATGGATTCCCACAAAACCTATTTCCTCTGCGGCATCGGCGGCAGCGGCATGCTGCCCCTTGCGCTCATCCTTCGGGCGCAGGGCCACCGCGTGGCGGGATCGGACCGCGCTTTGGACCAGGGCCGCACCGCCCAAAAATTTGCGTTCCTGGAAACGCGCGGGATTGCGCTGTTCCCCCAGGACGGCAGCGGCATCGAGAGCGCGAATCAGATCGTGGTGATTTCGGCGGCGGTCGAGGACAGCGTGCCCGACGTCGTCGCGGCCCGCCGCATCGGGGCTCCGATCGTGAGGCGCGCCGAATTGCTCGCGCAGCTGTTCAACGCCGCGCCGATGGCAGTGGGCGTCGCCGGCACCAGCGGAAAATCGACCACGACCGGAATGATCGGCTGGATTCTGGAATCGGTAGGCCTGCGGCCAACCGTCATGAATGGAGCGGTGATGAAAAACTTCATTACATCATCCGTGCCCTTCGCCAGCGCCGTGGTCGGGACGGGGGACAGCTTCGTCAGCGAAGTAGATGAGAGCGACGGTTCCATCGCGCTTTATCAACCGCGTGCGGCGGTCGTGACCAATATCGCGCTCGACCACAAATCGCTGGACGAGTTGCGCGTTCTGTTCGCGGATTTCGTGGCGAAGTCGCGCATGGCGATTTTCAATCTCGACAATGACGAGTCGGCCCGGCTGGCTGCGCGCCTCCCGCAGGACAGACTGGTGTCGTTCAGTCTTGCAGATCCTGCGGCGCAGATGCTCGGCATGAATTTGAAACCGCGGCCGGAAGGGATTGCGTTTGAGGTGCGCGAGCAGGATAGCGATGCGCGCGCCGCGGTCGAATTGCGCGTGCCGGGGCGCCACAATGTGCAGAATGCGCTGGCCGCTCTGGCAGCTGCACGCGTTTGCGGCGTGTCGCTCGAGGATGCGGCGCAATCGCTCGCGGGATTTTCGGGCCTGCGGCGTCGCTTCGAAATTGTCGGCTCCGCGCATGACATCACGATCATCGACGATTTCGCCCACAATCCCGACAAGATCACTGCGACTCTCGCCACTGCCCATGATTTCCCCGGGCGGCTGCTTCTGCTTTTTCAGCCGCATGGCTTCGGCCCGCTCCGGTTGATGAAGAATCAATTCATCGATGCGTTTGCAAGGGGCATGCACGAAGGTGACGTGCTGATCATGCCGGACCCGGTTTATTTTGGCGGCACCACGGAGCGCAGCGTCACGAGCGCCGATATTATCGAAGGCGTCGCCGCGCGCGGACACCTGTCCCGCGCGATCGCCGATCGGGCGGCCTGCGGAGAAGCCCTGGTCGTTGAAGCGCGGCCCGGCGATCGGATCATCATCATGGGCGCCCGCGACGATACGCTCGCGACTTTCGCGGCTGATGTCCTGCACATGATCGAAAACCGCGGTTGAAGAGTATTGACGAAACGGACAATCGTTCGATTTCCTCTCCCCAAGGCAAATATTCTGATTGACAAACCCCGCCACTGCATCGACGGCTACATTCCCCCGGTGTAGAAGAACAAGTAGGGAAGCAGAGCTAACAGCATGAGGGCGGACCATGTGGTTCCGAGCCAAGGCCGGTTCGTTCTCCAAAGTAAGGCGGGGGGAAGCGTTGCAAGCACGGCCATGACGAAAGAGACCGTGAAATAGTATTCAACATGAGCATCGCCGACGTGCCGTCCCGACCAAGCGAGGCAGCCCCAAGCGAAAAGATTTGCGCCTAGTCGCCCGCGTCAATCAA